>JAEUKL010000274.1 GCA_016793005.1 Rhodospirillaceae bacterium
GCAAACCGTGGTTGGCTCGTCACTCTCGATTGCCTTGCGTAACGTCTTAAGCGTTATCGGCGGCGTGGCCATGATGATCATCACCAACGTTCAACTGACGGGGTTGGTGCTGCTGGTGGTGCCCGCTGTTGTCGTGCCGATCATTTGGTATGGCCGCAAAGTGCGCACCCTCTCGCGCGAAAGCCAGGACCGCGTGGCCGATGTGGGCTCGTACGGCGAAGAAACCTTAAACGCGATCCGCACCGTACAGGCCTTCACGCATGAAAAGCATGACACCGCTAAATTCGGTGCGGACGTGGAAGCTGCCTTCAGCACGGCCATGCGCCGCATTTTTGCGCGCGGCATGCTGGGCTCGGTTGTGATCCTGCTGGTGTTCGGCGCCATTGCCGTGGTGCTGTGGGCCGGCGGGCGCGATGTCATCAGCGGCGATATTTCGCCGGGTGATTTGTCGGCTTTCATTTTCTATTCCGTCACAGTAGCGGGCGGCGTTGGTGCACTCAGTGAAGTATTGGGCGATTTGCAGCGCGCCGCCGGCGCCACGGAGCGCTTGGTCGAGCTGCTGGAAACCGAACCGGCGATTAAGCCGCCAGCTGAACCTAAAACCATGCCCACACCGTCGCGGGGTGATGTGTCGTTTGAGGATGTGACGTTCCACTACCCATCCCGGCCCGATACGGCGGCGCTGAATGGATTGTCGTTATCGGTGAAGCCGGGTGAACATGTGGCTTTGGTTGGGCCTTCGGGCGCAGGTAAAAGCACCGTGTTTCAGTTGTTGCTGCGCTTCTACGACCCACAGAGCGGCATCGTGCGTATCGACGGCATGAACCTGAAAGACGTGGACCCGCGCGAGGCCCGCAAACGCATTGGCTTGGTGCCGCAAGACCCCGTCATCTTCGGCTCATCGGCCTTGGAAAACATTCGCTATGGCTGCCCCGAAGCGACCGATGATGAAGTACGCGCTGCGGCCGAAGCCGCGCAGGCGATGGAATTCATCAACAAGCTGCCGGACGGCATGACGAGCTTCCTGGGCGAAAAGGGTGTGCGTCTTTCGGGCGGGCAGAAACAAAGAATTGCAATCGCGCGCGCGATTTTGCGTGATCCGCGCGTGTTGTTGTTGGACGAAGCTACCAGTGCGCTGGATGCTGAGAACGAACGCCTGGTTCAGAAGGCGCTGGAACAACTGATGGTCGGGCGCACTACCATGGTGATTGCGCACCGCTTGGCCACCGTTGTGAGCGCAGACCGCATTGCTGTCATTGATGATGGCCGCCTGATCGATACCGGCACGCACGACCAGTTGCTACGCTCGAACCCCATGTACGCGCGGCTGGCCGCGTTGCAGTTCTCGGCCGATGCCGGCCCAAAAGGCTTTCAGGAACACGCGGCGCAATAGACACGGCGGCGGCTCATGGTGCGGCATACGCGCGGCCAGAAATCCAAGGTTTATGGGCCTTTGCAGATCGAAATGTCGCTTTACTTGCGGGTATCGTCCAAGGGACACTCTTGGATATGCGCGGCACAATCTGTGTTGATCTGCTCTGGGTTGTGACTGGATGTGCGCGGATATCACTTGCCGTACCGTGAATATCTCTGAACCCGTGAATGTCTCTGAGCCAATGCATATGTGCCAATGCCAAACCTTGGCTTGAATCCCGATGCTGATCTGAAGCGCGCAAAGCTGCTGGCAATGGCTTTGCGGATCGGCAGCTTTGGCTATTTCACCCAGGACATTTTGCTGAACCGCATCACGTGGTCGCCGGAAACCTACGCGATTTGGGGTCTTGAGCCCACACGTGGGCGACCAACGGTGAATGAAATCGTCAAAAGCTTTCATCCGGACGATGCCGAACAGCTGCGCCTTATGGAGGATGATAAAAGCTGGGTTTCAAAGATCATCGATTTTCGCATTCTGCGGCCCGACGGCGAGGTTCGTTACATCCGGGCTCATATCGAACGCGAGTTCGATAACCTGGGCGCGCATATTTTTGCCTATGGCATATTGCTTGACCGCACAGACACCTTGCGCGCGACCACAGCGTTAGAAGCCAGCGAACTGCGGTTTGCCTCGCTATTCGAAACAACCGGCGCAGGCATGGTCATCACCGGTCCGCGCGCGGATATTCAGTACATCAACAAAGCATTTGCGAATTTGTTGGGTTACGAGCCGTCCGAACTGCTGGGCAGGTCCATGCGTTTTCTGTCCCCGCCCGATACAGCCGACGCTACGCTGGAAATGGTGAGCGCCATGCGCGCCGGCGAAGGGGTGCGGCGCGACGTCGAAAAGCCTTATCAGCACCGCGACGGGAGTATGGTGTGGGCGCGCCTGACCATCAACATGCACCTGCGCGCCGATGGGCAGGAAGAATTTATCGGCGTAATCCAGGATTTGACCGAACGCCACAAAGCTGAAGAGCGTTTGCGTGACAGTGAAAGCCTGATGAACGTCGCCCAGACCATCGGCAAGATCGGACACTGGGTGTGGCACGTTGGCGCCGGAACGACAGAGTGGTCCGAAGAGATGTGCCGCATCGTCGGCTACAAGCCGGATGACAAGATCGTGCGGGGACACCGCATGGAAAGGCATGTTCACCCGGACGATGTGAGAAGCTTCCGTGCGATGATCGACCAAATCCGTGACGGCCAGATGGGCTTAAGCCACGAATTCAGATTGATCCGCGTCGATAGCAGTACGCGCTACGTGATCGGCCGCGCCATGCCCATGGACGATTCGCGCGGCGGGCGACGCCTGATCGGCACGATTCAGGATATTACCGACGCCAAAGCCCGCGAAGATGCGTTGCGGCGTGAAAGTGTAAAAGCCGAGGCCGCCAATCGCGCCAAGACATTGTTTTTGGCCAACATGAGCCACGAACTGCGCACGCCTTTAAACGCGATCTTAGGCTTCGCACAACTTTTAACCTTGGGCACGCGCGGTGCACTCAATACCGACCAGCGTGAATATGTCTCCAGCATCATGCGCGGCGGCGAGCATTTACTGCGCCTGATCAACGATGTCCTGGATTTGTCGCGCATCGACAGCGGCCATTTAACCCTGTCAATCGAGCCGGTGAACTTGCTGATGCTGACCAACGAGGTTCTGCAAAGCTTCACCCAAACGGCTGCCGCGCGCGATATTACCTTAAGCGCCATTTCGCAAGGCGGCGCACCGGAAACGGTGAATGCTGACCGTGTGCGCTTGATCCAAGTGCTGACAAATCTTGTGTCGAACGCCATTAAGTTTAACCGCACGGGCGGATCGGTCAGCATCGACATTTCCGCCCTGAACGAACGCCATGTCCGTATTGCCGTCACCGATACGGGCCACGGCATCCCCCGTGATCGCCACGCTGAAGTGTTCCAGAGCTTCAATCGCCTCGGCGCCGAAAGTCAGGGCGTGGAGGGCACAGGCATTGGTCTTGCGTTATCCAAACGCCTTGTGGAGGAAATGAACGGCACAATGGGTTTTGACAGCGAACCCCATGTGCTGACGACATTCTGGTTTGACCTGCCGACTGTGGGTGTGAAATCGGCCCCCGTGCTGCACGCAGCACAATGAACAACGTGCTGCACGCAGCACAATAAGTCTTCTCAATCGCTCCAGCCGCCTGAACGCCGCCCGGCCTTGATGCCGGCGCGGTGTTTTTTTGTTTTAAGATGCCGTTCTTTGGAACTGCGCGTGGCTTTGGTGGCGACGCGCTTTTTCGGAACAAACGCGGCTTGCACGATCAGATCCACCAGACGTTGGATGGCAACTTCGCGGTTGCGGTCCTGGCTGCGGTACTCGTTGGCGGTAAATACGATGACGCCGTCCTTGGTGGCGCGCTTGCCGGCAAGTCTGATGAGGCGCTCTTTCACTTCAAACGGCAACGACGGCGAAGCGGCGGCATTGAACCGTAACTGCACCGAAGTCGAGACTTTGTTGACGTTCTGGCCGCCCGGCCCACTGGCCCGGATGAACGTCATCTCCAACTCGTCGGGGTCAAGAGAAATACGGCCGGTGACGGGAATGCGCTGATCGCTCATGAAGACAGACTAAAATACCGAAGGGTGTTGTTTGGCCGGGCCGCGCGGAGTATGCCTTCACGCAGCGCGCATTTAAAGCAAGACGAACCTAAACAAGTAACTGCTCTAGTATATGCCCGATACCCCACCGATGATCACGCCTGCGATGACCTTCGATGACCTGAAGGAGAACTTCGCGCTGTTTGATGAATGGGATGATCGCTACGAGTACATCATTGACTTAGGCCGCAAACTGCCGCCGTTTCCGGCGTCCTTGCAGACGGACGCCCACAAAGTTCGGGGCTGCATGAGCCAGGTGTGGCTGGTGCCGGGTCACCCGGATGGAAAACCTGAGTTGTTTGCCTTTGCCGCCGACAGCGACAGTGTAATCGTGAAGGGGCTGATCGCGGTGCTGGGCATTTTGTTCTCGGGCCAGACGCCTGAAGCCATTGCCGCCATCGACCCCGTGGCTGCATTGCGTGACCTGGGCTTCGAGCAGCACTTGGCCCCCACCCGCCGCAACGGGTTGGTGGCTATGGTTCAAAAGATTAAGCAGTCAGCAGCAGCGCAAGCTGCTTAGAGATTATCTCTTCGTATCCGCAAAGAGGCGGCGGTCGAGCTTCTTGATGAACTGCCACGGATCGGGGTCGGGTTTGCCGAACAGGAAGCCTTGCACGTATTCCACGCCGCAATCGCGCACAAATTCCAGGGTGTCTTTCGTGTCCACCATCTCAGCGATGGTTTCCACTTCCATGGTTTTGCACAACGTGGTGAGTGCTTTCAGGAACGCGCGACCCTTCGGCGCACTTTGCGCGTTCTTGACGGCACTGCCGTCCAGTTTCACCACATCCACTTCAAGGACGCTTAAATACTGGAAGCTGGCCGCACCGGCGCCGAAATCGTCCAGGCAGACGTGGAAACCGCGTTCACGCAAGGACTGCACGAATATGTTGGCTTTCTTCAAATCGGCCACGCGCGCGGACTCGGTGATTTCGAACACCAGGAAGTTACGCAGCCACGTATCGGCATCCAACAGCGCGTGCAGGTCCTTGGTGTATTGCGGGTTGTCGACCGACATGCCCGAGATATTCACGGCCAGCGATACCTTGTCGCCGCGGTGCTTGCGCAGCCAGTCGACGCACTTGCGGGCCATAGCAATATCGAATTCGTTGATAAGCCCGGTTTCTTCGGCGAACGTAATGTATTTATACGGCGACTGCTCGAAGTTGCCGCCGAACCGCACCAGCGCTTCGTAGTGGTGGACCGCACCGGTACGCACATCCAAGATCGGGTGGAAGGCCACCTGGAAGTCCGACACGCCCACCAGCGAGCGGAACGTCTTCAGCGAGTTCACCGCCTCTTTGACCAGGTTGTTCATGTTGGACGCAATGTCCTTCACATTGAACTTCGCACCTGCCTGATCTTTGAAATGGTTGATGGTGTAAACCAAGCCCTTGGTCAGATCTTCTTCCGAGATCGAGCCCACATCCACATCAAGCGTACCGGCTTGAACGTCGATACCTTTGCCCGTGGGGTCGAAGGCCTTGGTGGCTTGCGCGATCTTGTCTTCCAGGGCTTTGACGTCGAGGCCCTTATCGTGAACCACGCCGAACTTACCGTCGCCGATGGTCCCAGCCGAGTCCCCATCCACCGAATTGGCGCGCAGTGTGGTGCTGACGGTATTCAGCAGAACTTGTTTTTCATCATCGGGCAATGAATCGGCGAAACTTTGGAAATTGGGGAGATTGACCAAAGTCATCTCCACTTCTTTTCCGCCCGCTCCGCTGTCTTTCAGTTTTTTGGCGGCCAGTTCCGTGAACGTATCGCCCGCCATCAGGCCCGTGGCTTTGTCGCGCGCCTTGCCGTCCTCGGCCTGGCCCTTGGCATCCACCTTGGCGGTGGTGCGCATGGCAATGAAATAGTGGTCTTTCAAATCCGGCAGCATGTAGCCAGCCGTGGTTAACGGCAGCGTGGTTCCTTTATCGCCAACCAGACGGACACTGAGGTTATCGATGCGGCCCTTGCGCGCGGTGACTTCCAACAGCTGATCGAGCAGCACACGGTCTTTGGGCGAGACCACATCCATGAAGTTTTTGCCGATCAGTTTTTCCGGCCCGTAGCCCATCAGCGGGTTTAAGGCCCCCACCGCGAACAGCACTTTTTTATTCTGATCGAGTTCGATCAGAATATCGGCCCAGCAAAAGGCAAATGCTACAAAACGCTCGCGGTCTGAGGTCATAAAACGATTCTTGACGGCCCGGCTTTAGGAATAAACTTTAGGAAAGCATGCGTCCCGGTTGTCCGGGTTATATGACAATCATTAGCGGCTGATGCGGTGCCACTCAAGAGCGCACACCGCTTTGTTAAAGATATGTGCGGCCCAGCTTGTCCTGTGGACAATTTGGCGGGCTTTTTGCCGCGGAAACATCACGCCCGCCGGTTGCTTTATAGCTATGCCATTTCAGGGCTATTTCGGGGCCGCGTAGCGTTCTGTTCGCCTTCCGGTGACCCTGGCGAACACGTAACATTCGGTCGCATTGACGCCCCTTTTGCGGTGATGATAGGCCGTGGCATCTTTTGCAAAGGCAGACCATATTAAACTGCTGCGCGAAGGCAGTTCTGCGGCCGGCGGTTACGGCAGCGGATTTCAAACAGGACCTGGACCGATTCTCATGAGCATTCTGACATCACGTTCCGCGCAACATCTGCGGTCGCTTCTGTGTGTTGTGGCGCTGGCCGCTGGACTGGAGGGGAACGCAGCGCTGGCGCAGGACCGTGGCGTCGTGAGCCCCAGCCTCGCAGGACCACTGGTGCGCCGGGCCACCCTGGTGGTTGAAGACTTAAACAAATCCGTCGATTTTTATCAGCGCCTGGGCCTGACAAAAACCTACGACCAAGCCACCACGTCGGCCTCAGAGGGTGGCGTGGTTGGCGCTGACTCGCTGCCCCTGACGGAAGACCCCAAGGAAGGCCGCCTGGTTGTGATGAAGGGTGCGGATGACCGCTTAGGGATGATCGGGCTTCTGAGCTACGACAAGCCGCGTTTGGCCAGTGCACGCTCGAATCTGATGGGGATCGGCACGGGTGACGTTGTGATGGTGATCGAAGTGCCGGACGTGCAGGGCGTCTACAGCCGGTTGCAGCAGATTGATGTACGCTTCCACCGCACGCCGACAAAGTACACGATGACGCGTCCTGATGGCTCTGTCGCCGCCGGGATGCGGATGTTCGTCTATGACCCGGATGGACACCTGATCGAAGTGCTGCAGCCCAGCCGCTAAAGCGCGTTAATCGGCGCTGGGCTTATTCGCCGCCCACACTTCCCTCGCGCCGTGGGTCTGCGCCCCCAAGCAAGCCGTCTTTGGTGACGCGAATGGCATGGATGCCCGACGGGAATTCGCCAATGCGAATCTGATGTCCCATAGCGGTCAGTGCGTCTTTCATGGGCGCTAACTCGGGCTCGATCATCGCGCTCTGGCCGCCAACGATCACGTGCGGAAGCGAAACCGCTTGCTGCGGCGTTAAGCCCCAGTCGATCAAGCCAATCAGTGTTTGCGTGACAAAACCCACGATGGCCGGGCCGCCGGGCGAGCCCACGACAATTTCCACGTTGCCGTCCTTGTCAAACACAACAGTTGGCGACATGGAACTGCGCGGGCGTTTGTTGGGGCCCACCGCATTTGCAACGGTGTTACCGTTGGCAATATCGCTATAGGAAAAGTCCGTCAGCGTGTTGTTGAGCAAAAATCCGCCCACCATGACGCGTGAGCCAAAGCCGGCTTCAATGGATGTGGTCATGGCCACGGCATTGCCCTCGGCATCTATGATCGAGAAATGGCTGGTGGAGATTTGCTCGGGGCTGGCGGCGGGAACATATGCGTATTTTCGCGAGAGCTGTCCTGCATCAGCTTTCTCGATCCGTTTATCAAGGCTTAGGCGCTCACCGCGCGTGCGCAGATAATCCTTCGAGATCAGATCCTGCGTGGGAATCTGCACAAAGTCAGGGTCGGCGATGTAAACCGCGCGATCAGCAAAAACCAAACGGCCTGTGTCGATAATCAGGTGATGCGCCTGCACTGATTTGGGCCCAAGAGCCGCCAAGTCAAACCGTTCAAGCAAACCCAACGTTTGCATCACGCCAATACCGCCCGATGTGGGAGGGCCCATGCCGCAGATGTTACGGTCGCGATACATCATGCAGATGGGCGCGCGCTCAATCGCTTTGTAGTTCTTGAGATCGGCCAATGTGATGTCGCTGGGGCTTCGGGCCGAGGTGGCGGCTTTCACGATCTCTTTGGCAAGGGCTCCTGTGTAAAACTCATCAGCGCCTTTCTTGGCGAGGCTTTTAAGCGTTTTGGCGTAGGCGGGATTCTTGATGATGGTGCCCACGGATTTGGGCGTGCCGTCAGCCGTGTAGTAAAGCGTCGACCCTGGCGCAATGGAGCGCATCGCCTGCTCTTCCGTTAGCAAGCCGTTCAGACGCGGCGACACCGCATAGCCGTTCTCGGCAATGTTGATGGCCGGATCGAACAGCTTGGCCCAGGCGAGCTTGCCATGCGCCTTGTGCGCCATATCGAGCACGCGCACCGTGCCCGGGACACCAATGGAATGCCCGCCAATAATAGCTTCGTCGCGCGACATGCTTTTACCGTCGGGGCGCAGGAAGCGCCGCTCGGTTGCCTTTGATGGTGCGGTTTCACGCCCGTCGTACGTGGTAAGTTTCTTGGCTTTGGCGTCCCAGAACACGATGAACGAACCGCCGCCGATGCCCGAGGATTGCGGCTCCACCTGATTGAGCGCCAGTTGTACGGCAACAGCCGCGTCAATGGCATTGCCGCCTTTTTTCAGAATCTCGACGCCTGCGTTGGTGGCAATGGGGTTGGCGGCCACTACCATGAAGGACTTTGCGAGCTTACCATCCTTGGCGGTCCGGCCTGTGGCCGCTTCCGGCGCGACGATGTCTTGTGCAAAACTTTGTGCGGTGACGCTGGCCGTGAAATTGACCACCAGTAGGGCTAAAACAAGCAGGCGTGCCATTCTCGATATCCAATCACTTATAATTTGCGTCAGCATAACCTGCAGGAGCGCGTTTTGTCCGGGTATATCGACATTGTCTGTAACGTTTTCACGCCCGAAGCAGTGCGCGAAAACCGCACCGGAATCGACGAGACGTTCAAGGAACAAGTGCGCATGCCACCTGTCATGCGTCCGGGCGTAAGTATTGAGGATTATATTGCGCGTATGGACCGGGCCGGGATCGAGCGCTCGCTGCTGATTGCCGTGCGCGCGGGCGACCTGCGCGTCAAAGGCTCCTTCGAAGTGCCCTATGAAATGGTTGCCGAGATTTGCGCCAAATATCCGGATCGTTTCTCTGGACTGGCTGGTATCGACACTACGCGCGGCATGCAGGGCTTGCGCGATCTAGAAGCCGCGGTGACAAAATACGGCTTTGTTGGCGCACACTGGTATCCGCACTGGTTTGCCACGCCCCCCAGCGCCCCGCAGATCTACCCCTACTACGCTAAGTGTTGCGAACTCGATATCCCGATCATGATGCAGGTGGGCCACAACCTTGTTTATCAGAAGGATCGGCGCTTGCCTTCTGTTGCGAAACCGATCTTGTTGGATCAGGTGGCGATTGATTTTCCCGAACTGGCGCTGATCGGCATACACATTGGTGTGCCGTGGACCGATGAAATGATTTCCATGTGCTGGAAGCATGAGAATGTTTTTACGGCCGGCGATGCCTACGCACCCAAGCACTGGCCCACGCAGTATGTGCACTATGCGAATAGTTATGGCCGCGAGAAGGTGCTGTTTGGAACGGACTGGCCGGTGATCGATCCCGAACGCGCTGTCAAAGAAGTGGCCGCGCTGGGCATGAAGCCCGAAGCCCACAAGCTGATGATGCGCGATAATGCCCTGCGCATTTTCAAAAAAATTCCGCGATGAGTGGCCTTCGCACAACCACGCTGCCCACGGGTTTTCAGGCCATGACCATGGCCAAAGGATTGCGCGCGGCCACATCACGTTCTCCGCACAAAGTTGCCGTAACGCACAACGGCGTTGAACGCACGTACGGCGAATTAATGCGCCGCATCGATTGCGTTATCAATGCGACCATCGGCGACCTGAAACTAAAGAAGGGCGATAACGCCGCCATCGTGTCGCACAACTGCATCGAATACATCGAAATTGTGTGCGGCGTGCCGGAAGCAGGCGTTGCCGTGGCGACCGTCAACCCGCGCCTCACGCCCGGCGAACTGATGGCGATTTTGGAAGACGCCCACGCCAAGGTCGTGTTCTGCGACGAAAGCCTGGCCGACAAGATGCGCCTGCATGCGCCCGATTGTGTTCAGCGCGTGATTGTGATCGGACCCGATTACGAAGCTTGGCTGAAAAAAGGCGAAGCGCATGTAGAGCGGCCCGAGGTTGATGAATGGGATGTGTGGACCATTCCCTACACCTCAGGGACCACCGGAAAACCAAAAGGTGTGATGGTGTCGCATCGCTCGCGCATTCTCACTTTCCTGGGCATGGCGCTGGAATACAACTGCTATGGACCCGATGATCGGTTCTTAGGCACGACACCCATGAACCATGGCGCGGGTATTTGCTTTCCCATGGCCACGCTGTTCGGCGGCGGCACGCTGGAGTTCATGGATAAATTCGACGCCGAGACTTTGTTGCGCCGCTTGAAGGTGGGCAATTTCTCCGGCGTGTTCATGGTGCCGACACAGTTTCACCAAGTGTTCAGCCTGCCGCAGGCTGTGCTGGATGAGTGCCGTGGCATCGATATCAAAAGCATCATCTCGAACGCAGCGCCCTTGTCGCAGGTGTTAAAGCAAAAAATCATCGCCTACTTCGGCGAGGGAATATTGCACGAGACGTATGGATCAACAGAAGGCGGCATTGTCACCAACATGCGCCCGGCGGACCAACTGCGCAAAATGCAATGTGTCGGCACGCCCTTCCCCAACACGCTGGTGAAGATTGTCGACGATCTGGGCCGCGAGTGCGCGCCCGATGTCCCGGGCGAACTGTTCAGCCTGTCGCCGTATCTTTTCAATGGGTACTGGAACAAACCCGAAGCAACCGCCGAAACCTTCAAGGACGGCTGGGTGTCGGTGGGCGACATTGCGCGAAAAGATATAGAAGGGTTCATCTATATCATGGACCGTAAGAAGGACATGGTGATCTCGGGCGGTGTGAACATCTACCCCCGTGAGATCGAAGACGTGCTGATCACGCACCCGGCCATAGCCGACGTGGCGGTGGTCGGCGTGCCCGACGATAAGTGGGGTGAACGTTTGAAGGCGGTCGCGGTTCTAAAACCAGACCAGACGGTGGATGGCGATGGACTTGCCACGTTCTGTGAGGGCAAACTGGCGGCATACAAAATACCGAAGGACATCAGCGTGGTGAGTGCCTTGCCCCGCAACGCCAACGGTAAAGTCTTGAAAACCGAGCTTCGCAAGATCTGATGCGCCCTTGTTTCCGTGTGTTGAGTTTGGCTCTTGGCGTGCTGGCGGCTGCCGTCGGTGGGCCCCAGGCATTCGCGCAAGATGACAATGAAATCGTCATCGGCGCCACCTGCGCCGTGACCGGACAACTGGCCGCGACCGGCCTGACGGTCTTTCACGCCTTGGAAATGGCGGCGGAAGACGTGAACGCCGCCGGCGGCGTGAACGGTAAGAAACTACGCTTGGTGAACGAGGATGCCGGCTCATCCAATTCCAGCGCGGTGACGGCATACATCAAACTGGTGCAGCAGCACAAAATTCCTTTCACATTTATTTCCAGCTATTCGCCGCAGATCATTGCGCAGTCGACCGAGATTGCGCGCGCCGGTATTGGCGCCATGCACGCGGGCGGAGCTACCGACATTGAAGCCTTAAACAACCCGTATCTCTTCCGCATCAAGCCCCCGGATCAGGTGAACACCAAAGCCGTGGCCAGTGTCGTT
Organism: Rhodospirillaceae bacterium; assembly: GCA_016793005.1. Classification (GTDB taxonomy): domain Bacteria; phylum Pseudomonadota; class Alphaproteobacteria; order Rhodospirillales; family Rhodospirillaceae. The sequence goes on from JAEUKL010000274.1 coordinate 11,969, forward strand.
CTGGATGATTTGAAGAAATCCAAGCCCGGCTTGATCTATGTGCAGAACGATTACGGTCAGGGTTTTGCGCGCGGGCTGGACGAGATTTTTGCAGCGCGCGGCATAAAGCTGATCAAAGAATCCTACGGCCCCGGCGACAATGATATGTCGGCGCAATTGCAAAGCCTGGTGAACCAGGGCGTTGATGTGTTGCTGACGGCGGGCTTTAACCGCGATTCAGCACTTGTGCTGCGCGCCCGCAAAGCCATGGGCATTACATTGCCGGTCGTCGGCCAGCAGGCCTTGGGCGTGTCGGCCACCACCGACTTGCTGGAAGCCGATGAGCTGACGGGCATTTATGCGTTGGTGGATGCGGTGCTGGACGAACGCACGCAATACGACAAAACCGATTTCCTGCGTCGCTATGAACAACGCCACAACTTGAAACCCGATCCGTCGTTCATCACCAACTACTACGATGGTGTGTGGATGGTGGCCGAGGCCATCAAGCGGGTAGGCGAAGACCCCAGAAAAGTTCGCGACTTTATTGCGGGCTTAAAGAACTACAACGCCCTCACGCGCGCCTACACCACCGACGACAAAGGGAACATGACCAACGACGTGGTGATTGTGCGTTACGGCGAAAACAAAGCGCAGATCCCGGTACGCATGTTCAGCGCGACAGCCGCGACCAAACCAAAACCGATCATTGATCGCAAAGAGATTGTGATTGGCGCAACCGTGCCCATGACCGGATCGTCGGCCACATCGGGGCTGCTGTACTACAACGGCTTGAAACTGGCGGAAGAAGACATCAACGCGGCGGGCGGTATTAACGGCGTACCGGTGAAGTTCGTGTTCGAGGATGCGCAAGCCTCAAACTCGGCCGCAGTATCTGCCTATGTGAAGGTCGTGCAGGAACACAGCCCTGCGGCCATGTTTATTTCCAGCTTCACGCCCCAGAATTTCGCCACCGAGCCGGAAGTGCGTCGCGCCGGTATTCCCACACTTTATGCTGGCGGCGCCGATGGCCTGCACAAGCTGAACAATCCGTGGATGTTCCGCATTAAGCAGCCCGATAGCGTTGTGGCCGCCGCTATGGTGGATGTGCTGCTAAAAGACGTGAGGCGCGCGAAGCCTGCGATTTTGTTTGCGCAGAACGACTACGGCCAGGGCATGGCCACCGAGATGACGCGGCTTTTGCGCGAAGCCGGCGTGGAGCCGATTGTCGAATCTTATCCGCTCGATGAAAACGACTTCGGTACGCACCTACTCAATGTCACCAACAAAGGCGCTGATGTGTTGGTGGCCGTCAGCTATGTGCGCGATATGGGCCTGCTGTTGAACGCGCGCCGCAACATGGGCCTTTCATTACCTATCGTTGCAAACACGACTTTAGCCGTGCCGTCCACGCTGCCGTTGCTGACGGCAGAAGACATTGATGGTGCTTATGCAATCACCGATGCGTACTTGCCCGACCGTAAAAGTTTCGACACCACGAATTTTCTGGAACGCTACCAACAACGCTTTGGAGTGCCGGCCGACGCGTCGTTCGTGACAAACTACTACGACACAGCGCAAATTCTGGCTGATGGCCTGCGCACTGTGGGGGCAGACGCCGAAGCCTTGCGCAATTACTTCGCCACATTGAAAGACCACCCCGGTATTACGCGCAGCTACACCACCGATGCCAACGGAAACATGGGCCGCTCGGTTGATATCGTGAAATTCACGCCGGGCACGAAGGACTTCACGCTGGTCCGGCATTTTGAGATCGGTGGCGCGGCCACAATCGCACAAACCGCACCGGTTGCTGTGACAACGCCGCAAGAACGCCCTTCGGCCTTCAAAGCTGCTGCGCAAACCATGTTTAATGGAATTGCAATCGGCTGCATCTATGCGCTGCTGGCCTTGGGCTTTGTGCTGGTCTACGAGGCCACGGGCGTTGTGAACTTCGCAGCCGGGCAGTTTGTGGTCATCGGCGCATTCTTAGGAATCTCATCCATCGCCGTCTTGGGCGCAACCGTGCCCGGCACGGTATTAGCATTGGCTGCGATGATCGCACTAGGGATTCTGTTCTTCTTCGTGGTCTACCGCCCCTTGCAGCAAAGCCCCGTGGTGACCGTCATCGTCGGTACCATCGCGGTTGGCATTATTGTGCAGAACATCGGCCTCTTGATCTGGGGGCCGTTGCCGCAACGCCTACCCTCGCCCTTTGGCGTGTCGCCGGTATCGTTGGGCGGCATTGTGGTGTCGGCGCACATTCTAGCGGTGATCGGGATCACGGCCTTGGTGGTCGGCGGGCTTTATCTGCTGCTTTATAAAACCGTACTCGGCGCACGCATGCGCGCGGTCGCACAAGACGCCGAAGCGGCACGCCTGATGGGCATTAATGTCGCGGGCATTTATGCGCTCACGTGGGCATTGGCGGGCGGGCTTGCCGGTTTAGGCGGCTTGCTGATGGGCCCGGTGTGGTTTGTCGATGCCAGCATGGGCGATGCGTTGGCGCTGAAATCGTTTGCGGCCACCATTATCGGCGGCTTCGGCAGTGTGCCGGGCGCGGTGCTGGGCGGGCTGATTGTGGGCTTAGCTGAGTCGCTGGGTGCTGCCTATATCTCTTCGACCTACAAAGATGCGCTGGTGTTCCTGCTGATGGTGGCGTTCCTGATCGCGCGGCCGCAAGGCCTGTTCGGTGAGACACGCGGAGACCGCGGATGACCCAGAATGCGCGTCAGTTGATTTGGTTTGTTGTCGCAGCGGCGCTGTTGGCCCTGGGCGGCCTGCTGTTGGAGGGCTACAGCCTGCGCTTGCTGAACCTCGCCTTGCTTAACGTTATCACAGTCATCGGCCTCAACTTCGCCTTCGGTTATTGCGGAATCATTCACTTGGGCCAGGCGGCTTTTGTGGGCATTGGGGCCTACGTTAGCGCACTGACCACAGTGAAGCTGGGCTGGCCGCTGGCCCTCAGCATCCCTGTCGCGCTGATTGCCGCCGCCGTCTTCGCGCTGATCGTCAGCGTGCCCTTGATCAGACTTAAAGGTCATTACCTGGCTTTGGCGACCGTAGGCGTGAATGTGATCTTGGAACTGGTTGCGAAAAACTGGATTGCCGTCACCAACGGCTACAACGGTGTTCCCGGCATCCCGCGTCTGACGGATTTAGTGCCCGGCGTATCACCCGAAAAAGCATTCCTGCCCATCATCGGCGTGGTGGCGCTGTTGGTGGTGTGGTTGGCCCTACGTCTCAGAAATTCGCACATCGGCCGCGCGATGATCGCGGTGCGTGACGATGAAACTGCGGCGATGACTGTCGGCATTGATGTGGGTCGGGCCAAAGTGCTGGGCTTCACGTTGTCGGGGATTGTCGGTGCGCTGAGCGGCGTTCTTTATGCGCACTACACAGGTTTCATTTCGCCGACCGATTTTGCAGTTTCGCAATCCATTCTGTTCCTGATGATGCTGGTTGTGGGCGGCGAAGCTTCTATTCTGGGCGCGATTCTGGGCGCCATCGCGCTGACCTTCCTGCCGGAACTGATGCGCGATGTGGCCGCAGGCTACGTCAGCGCAGGTGGCAATGAAAAAGGCGCAATCGCCAAGCTGTTGAAAGACGGCTACCTGATCATCTACGGCCTGATCACGCTGCTGGTGTTGATCGCCATGCCCAAGGGCTTGGCGGGCGTTGTGCAACGCATACGCGGGGCACAACCATGATTGTGTTGGAAACCAGAAACCTCACCAAAACATTCGGCGGTCTTGTGGCCGTGAATGGTGTGTCGCTTTCAGTTCGTGCGGGTGAAGCCTTTGCCGTGATCGGACCCAATGGTGCCGGCAAAAGCACGTTCTTGAATTTGCTGTCGGGCTTAACGCCGCCCACAACAGGCGAAATTCATTTGAACGGCGCGGATGTTACGCACACGCCAGCCCACACGCTTCGCAAGGCAGGCATGGCACGCACGTTTCAGAATGGGCGTTTGTTCCAACGGCTGACGGTGTTGGAAAACGTAATGACCGGCGCCTGCCCTGGTGAGAAATCCAAACTGCTGGACGTGTTGGGTTTTCGAAAGAACTACAACGCCTGGCAGAGCGACTTGGAAGCCCGCGCGGCTGAGGCTTTAAAGCGCCTGAACCTATGGAACATG
>JAEUKL010000284.1 GCA_016793005.1 Rhodospirillaceae bacterium
CACCACGCTGCGCGCAAACACCAAACGATTGCGGATATCGGGGTGCACAATGATGGGATCAGCCGCTTTGTCGGGGCGCTTCACGCCATCGGCGGCGCGGCCCTGAATGCGGTCTTTGGCATAGGTAACAGCGTTTTGGTACGCCAGCTCAGACTGCGAGATGCCTTGCGTGCCGACGAACATACGCTCTTTGTTCATCATCGTAAACATACCCGCCAAGCCCTTGTGCGGTTGGCCCACCAGCCAGCCCGTCGCGCCATCAAAGTTCATCACGCACGTGACAGAAGCGCGCATGCCCATCTTGTGCTCGATGGAACCGCACGATACGGCATTACGCTTGCCCAACGAGCCGTCAGCGTTGGCGATAATTTTCGGCACCAGGAACATGGAAATGCCGCGGCTGCCTTCGGGTGCGTCGGGCAACTTCGCCAGCACCAAGTGCACCACGTTGTCGACCATGTCGTGTTCACCGGCCGAGATGAAAATCTTCGTGCCCGTGACGCTGTAGCTGCCGTCCGCGTTCGGCACCGCTTTGGTGCGCAGCAAGCCCAGGTCTGATCCTGCATGCGATTCCGTCAGGCACATGGCCCCCTGCCACTCGCCGCTGACGAGTTTGGGCAGGTACACTTTTTTCTGCTCGGGCGTGCCATGCGCACTTAAGGCCAGGATCGTGCCTTGCGTCAGGCCGGGATAGAGACCGAACGACAGGTTCGCCGAGCCCACCATTTCCGCGACCAAGTAATCCAGCGCTTCCGGCAAGCCTTGGCCGCCGAAATCGGGGCTGGCGGTCAGGCCGCACCAGCCGCCGTCGGAATACTGCTTGTAAGCTTCTTTGAAACCATTGGGCGTCGTGACGTTGCCCTCTTTGAACGTGCAGCCTTCCTGCTCGCCCACCTGGTTCAACGGGTGCAGCACGTCCTGACACAGCTTCGCGCACTCTTCCAATACCGCGTCCATCACATCGGCGGTCACTTCTTCGAAGCCCGGCAAAGCGGTGAGTGTTTTTTCAGCGCCAAACACGTCGTGCAACACGAAACGCATGTCGCGAAGCGGAGCGGTATAGGTCGTCATAGGGTTCGCTTTTGTTATGAATGGTTATAGGGCGATCACACTCGAATCGGCTGGAATGTTCGCCACGGGTGGGGCGTAGATTAAGGCAAGGCTGCGCCGGGTCAACCCGGCCCCAGGTATGGATTTGTTATGAAATTCAATCGGCTGATCTGGATTTCGGGCGAGGCCGTACATAAATAAGACAACATTAGTCTTATTTAATTTGCGTAGCGGTATCTCGCGCGGTGTTGATTGGATTTACAAGCCGCCAGCATGGCTGATGATGACGGAGAAACATGATGGCCTTTCAATTTTTCAAAAAGAAATCCGCCGCCGCGCGTCTGTATGCGCCAGCGTCTGTCATCACGGGCGATTATCTGTCGCAGATCAAGGCTTACCCGGTTCTGACAGAAGCCGAAGAACACAACCTGCTGGCCCGCTGGTTTCAGCACGGCGACCGCAAAGCGCATGATGCGCTGATCAACAGTCACCTGCGCCTGGTGCCCAAGATCGCGCAGAAGTACACCGGTTACGGCATCGACATCAGCGAACTGATCAGCGAAGGCAACCTGGGCCTTCTGCATTCCATGGAAAAGTTCAAACCCGAGAAAGGTTTTCGCTTCTCCACTTATGCCCGCTGGTGGATCAAGGCCGCGATCTTGAATTTCATTCTGCAAGCCTGGTCGCTGATCAAGGTCGGCAATGGCGCCAACAACAAGCGCCTGTTCTTCAACCTGCGCCGGGCCAAGAACGCGTTGCTGGCCGATGGCGAGCGCACGTTGAGTGAAAAAGATTTGGAGCAGTTGGCCCACCATTTCCGCGTGACCAAGGAAGAAGTGGTGGCGATGGATCGCCGCATGAGTGCCAACGATGTGTCGTTGCACGCGCCTCTCGGTCACAGCGCAGAAGGTGATGCGGTTGAAATCGGCGATACGATTGCCGACGACGCTCCCAGCGCCGAGGACATGCTGGTGGCCGCCGATGAACGCGCCTGGCGCAGCCAGGCCTTGCGTGATGCGCTGGCCAAGCTCGACAAGCGGGAGCGCGACATTATCTCGCGGCGCTACTTAACCGAACGGCCGGTCACGTTGTCGAAACTGGCGACGATCTATGGCCTGACGGCCGAGCGCGTACGCCAGATCGAAGCCAAAGCCATCGACAAAGTGCGCCAGTTGCTGCGTCCACCGCGCCCGGCGTTGGCTGGTATCTAACATTCGGATCACACGGCTTGGTTTTTCTGGTGCGGTAGCCCTGAAGGGCCTATAGGGTCGGCCCATGCCGATCCGCCACGTTGCCGCCGCCCTTCTTGTCGTTGTTCTGTGGGGTTTCAACCATGTCGCCGCCAAGGTGGGCGTGAACGCCACGGGCGCACCCTTTTGGTTTGTCGGCATCCGCTTGCTGATGGTCGCAGCCCTTCTGGCGCCCTTTGTAAAATTGCCGACCGGGTCCTGGCGGCCCATGATCGCCTTGTCTTTTATCTACGGTACGCTGCACTTGGGTCTGATGAACTTCGGCCTGAAGGGAATCGATGCTGCCACGTCGGTGATCATGGTGCAGTTGGGCACGCCCATCACCATCCTCATGGGCCGCTTTGTCTTTGGCGAAAAATTCGGCATTTGGCGCTGGGCCGGTATTGCGCTGGCGTTTGTGGGCGTTGCCATGCTAGCGGGCGAACCGCGCAACGTCGCACCGATTTATTTCATTGCCTCGATCATCGGCATGGCGGCCTGGGGGGTCGGCAATGTGTTCATAAAACAGATGGATCGGTTGCATCCACTGGCGATCAGTTGCTGGAGTTCGCTGCTGGCGGCGCCGCAGTTGCTGTTGGTTTCACTGTTCACCGAAACAAATCAGCTGGCGGTGTTTGACGGCTGGGTACCGGACTTCTGGCTGATGGTCACCTATTCAGCCATTGGATCGTCGATCTTTGCCCACACGATGTGGAACGGCCTGCTGCACCGCTACCCCATGAGCACGGTGGCCCCCTTTAACCTTCTGGTGCCGGTCGTGGGCTTTGCGGCGGCCATTGCGTTGCTGCACGAACCCATTACCGATGAAAAAGTCATCGGCGGTCTCTTGACCTTTGCCGGCGTCACGCTCATTCAAGTGCGTATGATCATGAAGCATATCGCCAACCGCGATGCCGAACGAACCGCAACGCCTTAAAATTGTTGACTCCCCCTCGCCCAATTTCGGCGCACGCAAAGCTGTGCCGGGGTTAAAGCCTGTTTCCTATGTTGTCCTGCACTACACCGGCATGAAAAGCGCTGGCGATGCGCTTGCACGCCTCGCCGATCCCGCCGCGCAAGTCAGCGCGCATTACGTGGTCGATGACGACGGGCAAATCTATCGCATGGTTGCTGAAGAACATCGCGCCTGGCACGCGGGCGTGTCGTACTGGAAGGGCGTGCGCGACCTCAACAGTGTCTCCGTCGGCATTGAGATCACCAACCCCGGCCACGACTACGGCTACCGCGACTTTCCGGCCCAACAAATCGCCAGTGTTGAAGCGTTGGTGAAGGACATTCTGGCGCGGCATAAACTCAGCGGCGCAGCGGTGATCGGGCATTCCGATATCGCGCCGGGCCGCAAAATCGATCCGGGCGAGTTGTTCCCGTGGGCCCACCTTGCGCAGCAGGGTATCGGCCTTTGGCCAACCCTGAGCGGCACAAAACACTTGGTCAATTCCGAGAATGCGTTGCAGTTGCTCTCGGGCATTGGGTACGCGACACCGCTGTCGGTCGAACAAGGTTCGGATGTATTGACGAGCCCTTCCGATTGCATCGCGGCTTTTCAGCGGCACTACCGACCGCGCAAGATTGATGGCATTTTGGATGCGGAAACAGTCGCGCTCATCCAAACACGCGCCGCCTCCGCATCTGCTGCGTTGAGTTGAAGTTGGGGCGGCGTTAACGGCGAAATCGCCCCTCCAGCTTACGGACCAATCATGACCCAGCTTGCGCTCTCGACACTGATGGTCAGCCTGACCATTTTTGCCCACCTGATCGGCTTGTCGCTCCTGCTCAAATTGTTGCGGCACGCGGGTAATCATCCGTCAAAACGGCATCCCCTGCGGCTTGTGGGATCGATAATGGCCGTGGCCTGGGGGCTATTCGCGCTGCATACGTTCGAAATCTGGTTCTATGCCGCGCTTTATTATTTTGTCGGCGCTTCGCCGAGCTTTGAGCAGGCGCTTTATTTCTCGACAGTCACATACGCAACAATCGGCTACGGCGATGTCACGCTCTCTTCGGACTGGCGGGTGATGGGGGCCATTGAAGGCGCAAACGGCGTCATCCTTTTGGGATGGTCGACGGCCTTCTTCATTTCCGTCGTTGAGAAACTGAAGCTGATCGAGCGGGAACTGGCGGAATAGACCCAAGCGTCGCTGGCCTTGCGTCGGGGTATCTTGACCTGCCCTGCGACAGCGCCCATGGTCGGCCTTGCCAGACGGCCGGATAGCCGCGGTCAGCAATGATCGAGGAAAGTCCGGGCTCCACGGAAACAAGGTGCCGGCTAACGGCCGGCGGGGGCGACCCCAGAGACAGTGCAACAGAAAGCAAACCGCCTTGGCTTGCCAAGGTAAGGGTGAAAGGGTGCGGTAAGAGCGCACCGCGCGGCTGGTAACAGTCGTGGCACGGTAAACCTCACCTGGAGCAAGACCAAATAGGGATGGCCGGTTGGGCAAGCTTGCTTGTGCCAACAGATGCGTTTCCGCATCGTCGTCCGGGTCGGTCGCGCGAGGTGCTTGGCAACAAGCACCCCAGAGGAATGGCTATCCATGGGCTTTAAGCCCAGGACAGAACCCGGCTTATAGGCCGTCTGGCACCTTTCCGCACTGCACCAACCGCGCGTTGGCCAGCGGAATCAACGTACACCAGCATCGTCAGAAGTGTGCGGCAAGCGGACGAGAGCGATAACCTCCGGGGCAAAGCGTCTGCACTCCATTAAATTTAGCGCACCAAAAAACTTGAGAGAGGCATATATGCGCATCATTCCCACCCTGACGTTCGCCCTGGCCACAAGCCTGATGTTCGCGGGCTTCGCAAACGCACAAGTAAAAACCGAAGCCGACAGCACATTCGTGATCAAAGGCAGCGAGCGCGCTGCCACCTCCATGGTGGTGCGCGCCGATGGCAAAACCGTCACTTACGACGCCAAGATCGTCGCCTGGCCCACGGCATCTGTGAAAGTGCTGTCGTTCAAGAAGGCCAAAGGCGGCGTGCTGCACCAGATCACCGACGAGAAGACCATTTTCGTGCGCAGCGGCAGCGTTGACACAACAGTCGACGGCAAAGCCGTCACCTTGGGCGCTGGCGACTTGGCCAGCCTGCCCACCGGCACGCTCAGCGGCAAAGGCGACGCCGTGGTTGTGGCCTGGACTGCCGGCAGCCTGACGCCGGATGCCAAACCCGCCGTGGTGCGTGGCGCCGATGTGAAGCCCGGCGGTGCGGGCAAGCTGGTCATTAAGCGCTATGACTTCCCCGGCAACTCAGTGCGCGCCGTGACACTGCAAAAGGGCGGCGACACACCGCCCAACAGCGCCAAGACCGACTCTTTGATTCTGGTGACGGAAGGCAAGATGCGCTTCCATCAGGATGGCAAAGTATTTGAGGTTGCTGCAGGCGATTTCATCCGCGAAGTGGCGGGCTTGCAGCACAACTGGGAAGTGCCGCATGACGCAGGCTTCGTGACGACAAGCGCCCTGCCCATCGGCGCAGGCCCGATTGACCCCAACAAAGCCACTGATCGCCCGAAATAGTTTTCAGAGCGAGACAGAAATGCAAAACGGCCCCGGCAAAAACCGGGGCCGTTTTTTCGTTGCGGCATTTTATTTAAAGCGTTTCTTCGATCAGGCTGCGCTGCGGCAGCACGTGAAACCCGCCGAAGCCGTTGCCCACCGCGAACCGGTCACCGGTAATGTCGCTAGGCTTGCGGTCACTTTTGTAGGTGAACACAGGTTCACCTCTGTAATGCCACTGCAAGCCCCACAACCCTTTCGCCACAGTCCAGTTGCCGGTCGGCTTGTCGCCGTCTTTGGCTTCCATGGGCGACCAGTTGCCCCTCATACAGGCGTCATCGCAGTACAGGCGCTTTAACTCGTCCATATTGGTGTTGATGGCATACAGCGTCATGCCCTTGGCGTCGGCGAAGATCGGCCCATGGTCCGACACCTGCACCGTCACCCAGTCGGGCATCGCAGCCGGCGGCTGAAGCACCACCGCTGACCACGCTTTGTCGGCACCGTTAATTTCGCCCGGCATCAAATCGCCGACAAAGGTGTACACAGCGGCACCGCGATAGGCCCATTGCTTGGTGGCATCGTCAGCGCGCACCACCACACTCCAGTCGCCAATCGCATTGGCCGACCATGCCGCGCGTAAAGGTTGGCGCTGCTCAAGGCACTTCGCCGTGCAGTCTTTTTTCGAGACATAGAGCGTATGGCCTTGCACCGTCGCGGCCACGCGGCCGGTGATGGTGCTTTGGTACACCACCGTATGAGGCCGCGGCGTCAGATCGACCGCCACATGCCAAATATCCTGCAACCCACCACCCAGCGCTACGCCGGGGGCGGTATCACGGATGTAGGTATAAAGGGGCTTGCCCTTATAGGCCCACTGGCGCGCGCCGCCGGTACGGCTCACCAAGGTCCACGAGCCGGAGGCCTGATCAGACTCAGCCGCCAACAGCGGTGGCCAGGTCTTTTCGCATTCACTGATGCACGTCGAGGCCGTAGCCGTATCTTTGTCGTAGGTATACAGCGTGTGGCCCGCTGCGGTTTCATAAAACACGCCTGCATCATTGGCACGTGTTTTCACGGCTGCCGGTACCGCATTGTCCGCAACCGCAGGCGTGGCCGTAATGAGTGCAAGGACTGCAACAAAACCCCACCGCATGATCAAACCGTGATCTCGGAAATGGGTTTGGAGGTCTGCATCGACTGTGTACCCCACTTTTCAACTTGCATGCCCAGAATCTGCTGGCACGTGAGACCGATGCGCGAGATGGGGTCGCCATTGCCGCTGATGTGGTAGCCGGTTTTGATATGCCCACCTGCTTTGCCGATGGTAAACACCGGAATGCCGTCGATGGCGTGCAGCTTTGCAAAGTTGGTATCGCTGTTGGCGAAGATCAGCGTGTTGTCCAACAGCGTGCCATCGCCCTCTTTAATATCTGCGAAAGCCTTGATGAATGCCGCCATCGCTTCAAAGCTGCGCACGTTGTACCAGGCCACGTCTGCTTGGTAGCCCAGTTTCGGGTCAACGGGTTCTTCATGGGTCAAGGTGTGATGAATAAACGCCTCGCCGCGACGGTGCAACGTCGAGAGCGCCTGCGAGTACAGCATGTTAAACACGCGCGTCTGGTTACAGGCCACCGCCTGCGCCAGCATCTGGCTCATGATCTCGTGGTTGGTCAGCACTACATCCAAATCCGTACCGATTGGCTTATCGCCCGGTGATTTAGGAACATGACACGCATCCAACGGTGCCGGCTTTTCCAGTTGCAGCGCGATGCGTTGCTCGAACTGACGCACCGATGTGAAGTATTCATCCAGACGCGCTTTATCGGCCGCGCCCAGTTGCTTCACCAAATCCTTGCGGTCATCGCCCACCACCGAGAGCACACTGTGGCGCACCATAGTGGATGGATCGGGTTTGAACTCGGCCGCATTGGGATCCGCAAAGTCGGGGCCGAACATTTTGGCGTAAAGTGCGACGGGTGAAACTTCCGCCGCGTTGCGGCTGCCGGTATTGCGCGCCGTGTAGCTGTCGCGCGGGTTGCCGGTCGAACTGAGGTCGATAGAACGGAACCGCGTGCCACCGCCAAAGTAATCCGAGACCAAGACGTCAAGCGTGGGTGCGGGCATGTCGCCACCCGTGTTGGGGATCGAACCCGTGCGGCAACCCACCCACCCTGTGTAGTGTACCGTGGTTGGCTTGCCGTCCAACAGCGAGTTAAAGTTACTGAAGAAGTTGATGTAGTCCTTGTACGGCACCAACGGCTGGCACTCTTCCAAGAACTCGATGCCGCGGCCTGTTTTGGTCGAGACCCCGCGCCCCGGCGTAAAGCCCAGGCCCCAGAACCACGTACCAAACCGCACGGGCAACGGCGCGCCCGAGGCCAGCGCGGTGCCGTTATTGTTCAGGAAGCAGTCCAGGAACGGCAGCGAAACGCCTACGGCGGCACCGTTCACCAACCCGCGTAAGACTTTGCGGCGCGGAAGCTTGCTCATGACCGGTCTTTCACTCCATCAGCAGTTTCGGCCCGCACCACCGGCGGCGGACTGACCGCAGAAAAGGCATTACTGAGTACGATTTCACGCAGCAGATCGACAAAGCGGTAGTCGGACTTTGCAAATTCCTCGCGGAAATATTTCATCACACGGCGTTCGGATGATGTGGGCGCGTGGCCGACACCATAAGAGTACGCACGTTTCACCAGACACGAGGGAATAGCCGGGTTCTGCGCCAAAGCGTCGGCCAAGCCCGGCATATCCTGGAACGCAATGCCGTCCAATGTACCGCTGATATCAATCGGCGTTTCGTTTTCAACATCACGCCATTGCCCTGCGCCATCCAGTTTTTCCAACGCGAGCCCCACCGGATCCATGATGCGGTGACACCCGGCACACGTGGCGTTTGTGCTGTGTGCCGATAAGCGCTGACGGGCTGTACGGTTTACGGGATCATTCACATCCTGCACGGCACTGAAGTTCACGTTGCCCGGCGGATCGGGCACCATCTGGCACATCAGCACTTCACGGATCGCCTTGCCGCGAATGGTGGCTGAACTGCGCCCTGGGTGCGAGAACAACGCGACAAACCCGGCCAGCGATTGAATGCCCTGATGCTTGTCACTCGCTGGAAACTCGAACGACACCCAGCCCTGCGGTTGCGACACCGGCATGCGGTACACCACCCCCAGATCAGCGGTCATGAAGGTTTTGCGCGTCGTAAACAGATCGGGGTAGCGGCCTTTCTGCGTGACCAGATGATCGACGACCGTGCGCAACAGTTGTTCGCGCGACTGGTCAGTCGCCGCCAACCCAAAGGCCGGATAAATCACCGCGTCTTTCTGCAATGTCTCGAACCCGTCCAACGCCAGCATGTCGTTGAAGAACGCGCGCACCCCGCCCGCAAGACGCGGTGATGCCAACATGCGATTGACCTGAC
>JAEUKL010000291.1 GCA_016793005.1 Rhodospirillaceae bacterium
GATGTTCAGCGGTGCCAGTAAAATCCGCAGCGTTACGGCCGAGAACAAAAATAAAAACGTGCGCGTCATCCAGGCGCGGTGCGCTTTCACGTCTTTGCGGCGCATCGCCAGCCAGCCCAGGATCGGGCAGGTGATGGTGCCTACGGCCAGCAACCCAAAGCCAATGTGCGTGATCCAGCCTCCGAAGGAGTACACCGCGAGCAACAGTCCTGCACTGCCGCTGAACACAGCGATCGGCACGGTGATGCGGCCTATCCACCGATGAATGCCCGGGCGTTTTGACCGAAGGCGCTGGCTCATTTGAAACAGACACAGCAGCAAGCCCAGAGCCCCCATGCTGGCGTGAACGCCGATAGCCCACGGGCGCTGATCAAAGGATGCTTTAAGCGGTGGGCGGAACGAGGCCTCGCCCAGGGCCGCGTAATAGGCGGCATAGGCCACGATGCTTAAGCTGGCGAGGACGACAAGACCGCGAAAGATGTTGTTTGAAACAATCGTGGTCATGCGGTTCCCCGTAATGTTTAAGTGTCGTAATTCAGGTTGGGTGCCAGCCAGCGTTCCATCTCAGGCACCGACTTGCCTTTGCGCTTGGCCAAGTCTTCCACCTGATCGCGCTCGATTTTGCCGACACCGAAATATTTCGCAGCGGGATGCGCGAAGTAAAGCCCGCTGACGGCGGCGCCCGGCCACATGGCAAAGCTGTCGGTCAGCGTGATGCCGGCGTTCTTCTCGGCGTCCAGCAATGTCCACAGCGTTGCTTTTTCAGTGTGATCGGGGCTGGCCGGATAGCCCGGTGCCGGGCGAATACCGCGGTATTCTTCGGCGATCAGTTGCTCGTTGGTCAGCGTTTCGCCCGTGGCATAGCCCCAGAACTCTTTGCGCACGCGCTCGTGCATCCGTTCCGCAAAAGCTTCCGCCAAACGGTCGGCTAAGGCTTTCACCAAAATCGAGGCATAGTCATCGTGGTTTTTCTCGAATTCTTTGGCTTTCTCTTCGGTGCCGTGGCCGGCTGTGACGGCAAAACCGCCAATATAATCGGCGACACCCGAGCCCTTGGGCGCAATGTAGTCGGCCAAACACAGGTTGGCGCGGTCAGTACCTTCGCGCACCATTTGCTGACGCATGCCGTGCAAGGTGGCGATCACTTTGTCGCGCTTGTCGTCGGCATAAATTTCAATGTCGTCGTCATTGATGGAATTGGCGGGCCAAATGCCGATAACAGCTTTCGCCGTCAGCCACTTCTCGCCGATCAGGCGTTGCAGCATCGCTTGCGCATCGTTGTAAAGCTGGCGCGCGGTTTCACCGACCACCTTGTCGGACAAAATCTCGGGGTACTTTCCGGCCAATTCCCAGGTCTGGAAGAACGGCGTCCAGTCGATACGGCGCGTCAATTCCGCGAGGTCATAATCTTCAAAGATGGTAAGGCCCAAAACGCGCGGGCGTTCGGGTTTGTACTGCGACCAGTCAAATTTAAATTTGTTGGCCCGCGCATCGGCGAGGCGTTGGCGTTTTTTCTGCGTCTGTGCGCGGTTATGTGCGTCGCGGACTTTTTCGTAGTCGGCTTTCACGCCAGCCACAAAGTCGGGCTTTTGCTGTGCCGATAGCAAACTTGAAGCCACGCCGACAGCACGTGAGGCATCCAACACATACACAACAGGTTCTTCATAGCCGGGCGCAATCTTCACGGCCGTGTGCACCTTAGATGTGGTCGCGCCACCGATCAGCAGCGGGATCTTCATGCCTTCGCGCTGCATTTCCTTGGCGACGTACACCATTTCATCCAGGCTTGGCGTGATCAGCCCCGACAAGCCGATCATGTCGGCGTTCTCGGCCTTGGCCGTTTCCAGAATCTTGGCGGCGGGCACCATTACGCCCAGGTCAACGACCTCGTAGTTGTTACATTGCAGCACCACGCCGACGATGTTCTTGCCGATGTCGTGCACATCGCCTTTCACCGTCGCCATGATGATTTTGCCGTTGTTGGTTTTCTGCACGCTGGGGTTTTTGGCTTTTTCCTCTTCGATGAAGGGGATCAGATAGGCCACCGCCTTCTTCATCACGCGCGCGCTTTTCACAACTTGCGGCAGGAACATCTTGCCCGAGCCGAATAGATCGCCGACCACGTTCATACCGGTCATCAGCGGGCCCTCAATCACCTCTAGGGGCTTGCCGCCGCGGGCTGCGATTTCCTTGCGGGTCTCTTCGGTGTCTTCATCAATGAAATCGGTAATGCCGTGCACCAGCGCGTGCGTCAGGCGTTCGCCGACGGGAAGCGTGCGCCAGGTTAGGTCAGGGCCTTTGGCCTCGGCGCCGCCGGCTTTGTATTTTTCCGCGATGGCCAGCATGCGCTCGGTCGCATCGGAGCGGCGGTTCAGGATCACATCCTCGGCGCGCTCGCGAAGCTCCATGGGGATATCTTCGTACACGGCCAACTGGCCGGCATTGACGATGCCCATGTCCATGCCCGCCTTGATGGCGTGGTACAGAAATACGGAATGCATCGCTTCGCGCACTTGCTCGTTGCCGCGGAAGGAGAACGAGATATTGGAAACCCCGCCCGAGATGTGACAGTGCGGCAGCGTCTTTTTGATGATCTTGGTCGCTTCAATGAAGTCGACCGCATAATTGTTGTGTTCATCGATGCCGGTCGCGATGGCAAAGATGTTGGGATCGAAAATAATGTCTTCCGGCGGGAAGCCCACTTTGTCGACCAGCAGCCGATATGAACGGGTGCAGATCTCGACCTTGCGCTCAAGTGTATCGGCCTGGCCTTTTTCATCAAATGCCATCACTACGACAGCCGCGCCATAGCGGCGCACTTTCTTGGCTTGGTCCAGGAACAGCTTTTCGCCTTCCTTCAAGCTGATGGAATTGACGATGGGCTTGCCTTGCACGCACTTCAAGCCCGCTTCGATCACGCTCCACTTTGAGCTATCGATCATCAAGGGCACGCGGCTGATGTCCGGCTCCGAGGCAATCAGGTTCACGAAGCGGGCCATCGCCGCTTCGGAATCCAGCATCGCTTCGTCCATGTTGATGTCGATGATCTGTGCGCCGTTTTCGACCTGTTGGCGCGCGACATCTAATGCGGCTTCATAGTTGCCGCTCATGATCAGCTTTTTGAATTTGGCCGAGCCGGTGACGTTTGTGCGTTCACCGATGTTCACAAACACGGCTGTGGCGGGTGCGGCAGAGGTGGGGTCGGTTACATCAGACATTGCAATAAACACCTGGCCGCAATAGCGGCAGGCCTATAATTCAAAGACAATACCTTGTTTAGAGGATTGCGCCTAAGACGCCAAGGCAAACGGCTCTAAGCCTGACAGGCGCATCTTGCGCGGCACGGCTGGGATGGCGCGGGGGCTTAAGCCCTTTACGGCCTGGGCAATGGCGCGAATGTGTCCCGGTGTTGTGCCGCAACAGCCGCCCACGATGTTGACCCGGCCTTCCTTGGCCCAGCCGCTCAAGTGGCCGGCGGTCTGGTCCGGTGTTTCATCGTATTCACCGAAAGCATTGGGCAGGCCTGCGTTGGGGTACGCCGACACATATACATCCGACACCCGCGAGACTTCGGCGATGTAGGGGCGCATCTGGGCAGCGCCCAGCGCGCAGTTAAAGCCGACCGACAGCGGCTTCACATGGCGCAGCGAGTTCCAGAAGGCTTCGGCCGTCTGGCCCGAGAGCGTGCGGCCCGATTGGTCGGTGATGGTGCCCGAGATCATCACAGGCAGGCTTTCGCCCATCTGCTCGAACACTTCTTCCACGGCCAGCACGGCGGCTTTCGCATTCAAAGTGTCGAAAATCGTTTCGATCAGCAGAATATCGACGCCGCCTTCTACCAGCGCTTCGGTTTCTTCTTTGTATGCGGCTTTCAATTCGTCGAACGTGACGTTGCGAAAGCCCGGGTCATTCACATTGGGCGAAATCGACGCCGTGCGGTTGGTGGGCCCAATGGCGCCCGCCACCCAGCGCGGTTTGCTCGGGTCTTTGGCCGTATACTCATCGGCGGTCGCGCGCGCGATCTTGGCCCCGGCCAAGTTCATCTCACGCGCCACACTTTGCAGATCATAGTCGGCTTGCGCGATGGACGTTGAGGCGAACGTGTTGGTCTCGATGATGTCTGCACCCGCATCCAAATAGTCGCGCTCGATGGATGCGATCACATCCGGCCGCGTAATGTTCAGAAGATCATTGTTGCCCTTCAGATCCTTGGCGCTGTCTTTGAAGCGTTCGCCACGAAAGTCGGCTTCCATCAGGGCCGGTTTAACGCGCTGGATCATCGTGCCCATGGCGCCGTCCAGAACCAGGATGCGCTTTTTCAAGGCATCGTGCAGGGCTGCGATGCGGTCGTTACGGGCGGCAGGCATAGTCCGGCTCCAGGCGTGAGGTCAGGGTGTTTCTGAGAAATCTGTATATATACGCGGTTGGCCTGTCCGTCGACCGTTAGCCCCGCATAGCTGCCGTGTCGTTCCGGGTGGCGCAGAAGATTATTTTACTTTGCCCGGGCCATGTGGGGCAGGTTGGCTACGATGGAGCCTTGGGGGCGTCGCGTGCGCGTTCCGTTAAAGCGGCAATACGGCGGCATAAATGGTCGATGATAAACCGCAGCAGCCCATCTGCATTCGCGACATGTTTGTCGAATACACTTTTGTCGATCACCACCAGCGTACACCCTTCGGCCGACGATGTCGTCGCAGTGCGTATGGTGTTGGGCGTCAGTAGTGCGATTTCGCCAAACATCTCTCCGGCCTTCATCCGGTTGATGACAACTTCATCGCCGTTGCTACCTCGGACCAGAACCTGAACCTCGCCGCGCAGAATCACATAGGCTTCGTTGGCGGGCTGTCCTTCTAGGAAAATGATTTCCCCGGCCGAGACCTCGCGCTGCTTTAATGTCTCGACAGGAAGATTCTCTATGGGGGCCACGGGTGATCCTTTTCTGATCAGCCACGTTACACTGGCGTATTTATAAGAATAAAGACTACCAAGACGAAAATTGGCTGGAATTCGCCTTGTCCGTTCAAGGCCGCCGGGCCAACATCCCCGCGCGTAACACCAGATTTTGAAGGACGACCCATGCCTCAGCCTAAACACGTTATGGCCATTTCGGCCCCCACCGATGCGGTGCTGGAGCGTACACTCGATCCGGGTTTGAAGAAGTACTTCAATATCTGCCGCGAAAAATTGGGCATGTTGCCGAATGTCCTTCGCAGCTATGCGTCGCGCCCAAAGAAGCTCAGCACCTTTGTGAACACGTACAACGAACTGATGCTGGGCGAGAGCAAGCTCTCAAAGCTGGAACGCGAAATGATTGCGGTGGTCGTCTCGTCGACCAACCATTGCTACTACTGCCTCGTGGCCCATGGCCAAGCCGTGCGTGAACTGTCGGGTGATCCGGAATTGGGCGAGATGCTGCAATTTAATTATCGCGTGGCCCCGTTGCCGCGCCGCCAGCGCGTGATGCTTGATTTCGCCTACAAACTCACGACTGCCCCCGCGACTGTCGTACAAGAAGACCGCGATAATTTGCGCAAAGCTGGATTTTCGGACGAGGAGATTTTCGACATCGCCGATACGACCGGCTTCTACAACCAGTCGAACCGCGTCGCCATTGCGCTCGATATGATGCCGAATCCGGAATACCACTACCGGAATCGAGTCCCGGCAGGTCCGCAAAAACCGGCCAAAAAGAAGAAAAAATAGCTATTTTGCGTACTTTCCTAAGCCAAATGGTTTAGTCTCCTAACCATTTAATATTCAAAAAAATACGTTTTTTCAGTACCTTAGCGCCCATCGTTATCCACAGAAGTGGATTGCACAGGGGGTGCGGCAGGCGTATATTTGCAATTAGCGCAGAATGTGCGCTGAACGAGTTTCGTCGCTTAGAAAGGGCGGGGAAATGACTGAAATGGTCACACTGAACGCTGCGCGCGAGGCGCAGCAATTGTCTATTCTGGTCCAACGACCGGATACGACCCCTCGCCATTCTAACTCTCAACCCACCATCTCTATCTCGCAAGCCTCGGTCCAACCCGATGCAAAGCGTGCGGCTGGCCAGACTGAAGCCGGTGCGCAAGGCGACACCGAGCAGGACTATGCTCAGCGTCGCGAGCGCTTTGATGTGGGGCTCACTGGCCCGTCGCGTCCGCGCGTCGAGATCCGCAGCTTCGCGCCGGAGGATGATGCGTCATCCTTTGCGCCGCCGCAGCCATCGTATGGGACCACCAATGTCGTGGCTGATGTGTCGTTGCCGAATGCGCCATCACCGACACCGGCGCCGCAACCCGCTGCTTCATCGGGATCGAGCGATTCAAGCCCCAACAGTCTGGCCACCAGCCCGGTGCTGAACGGACGGACGCAAGCCGAAGTCGAAGTGGCGATTGCACAGCAGGCGGCGCAGACGGCGGCCTTTGCGCAATCGGCCCCGGCTGAAACTGATCTGCGTGCTGTGCGCTTAGAGGCGGCGGCCCGCGCCGTCCGTGCGACGGCTTCAGCACCTGCGTTCGGATCAGGTACGCCCGATGTGCAGCTGAAGAAATTCGGCGACAAACCCGAAGCAGAGCAGGGCTTCTCGACGGGCGAAGCGCCTGGGTCGCAGAAGTACTACGGCAAGGGGTCTGAAGCTGTGGTGGGTCAGTTCGCGACCGACCAGCCGCAGAAGTTTGCCGACAAGGCGATAGCCAACCAGACCGGCGGATTGACGGAAGATGGCTCAGGCGAGGCCAAGTACTACGATAAGGTATCGCAACCCGAGACAGATTTTACCGGCGGTGGCGCTGATGGCGGCCAAAGGAGCATGTACGAGCGTGCGCGGGATGTCGCCAAAGCCTTAAGCGAAAGCGATCCCGATGCGGCAGATCAGGCGGTACGCAAGTACAACGCCGAAGCCGCAACGTATGCCGCCGCTCCTAAGGCGCCGGCTGCTTCGCCTACGCCGGCTGTTACAATTCAGGTGACGGCTTAAAACATCATTTATTCTGTCCTGATATGACCTCTCAAGGGTTCGGCGGATACGCCGAACCCTTTTTGTTTGCGCGTCCCGCTCGTCGCGATTGATTGTGAACGGCACCACGTGCCGTTCTGGACCCCCGATCACAAGCGCGTTAGGACAGGTTTCTATCAGTCATTGGCCTGTACCCTTAAGGACGCGCCCCCCGTGAGACCCACATTTGCTCCCGAACAATCCGACGCCCGTAAGCGCAGCGACTGGCAAGTCATCCGTACGCTCCTGCCGTTTTTATGGCCGGCCAGCGATGTACCCGAAAGCGGCAATATCCGTCTGCGTGTCTTGATCGCCGTGCTGTGCATCGGACTTGCCAAATGGGCAACCGTGATCACGCCGCTGTATCTTAAGGAAGCCGTCGATGCGCTGGCCTCGCAGGATGTGGCGGTACTACCGCTCATGGCCATTGTCGCTTATGGCACGGCGCGGTTCTTAGGTTTGGCGTTCGCGCAAGTGCGCGACGCAGTGTTCGCCAAGGTCGGTGTGCGCGCGGTGCGCCGCTCGGCCGGCGCGGTGCTGAAGCACCTTCATACGCTGTCTCTGAAATTCCACCTTGATCGTCGTACGGGAGCTTTATCGCGTTCGATAGAGCGCGGCATCGTGGCGATTGAAAGTCTGGTTTCGATCTCGCTGTTCAACGTGGTGCCGACCATTCTGGAAGTCGTTCTGGTTGCCGTGATTTTGTGGAACGCCTTCAGCGGCTGGTTCACGGCCATCACGCTGCTAACCGTGGTGATTTATGTGGGGTACACCATCACCACGACGGAATGGCGCATGAAATTCCGCCGTGAGAGCAATGCTTTGGACAATCGCGCCAACACGCGCGCTATCGACAGCCTGCTCAACTATGAAACGGTCAAAACCTTCGGCAACGAAGCCTGGGAAATTGATGAGTACGACCGGGTGATGGCGCAGTACGAGAAAGCCGCCGTGCGGAACCAGTCATCGCTGGCGGTGATGAACATCGGTCAGGCCGTTATTATTTCCATCGGGGTCATCGCGCTGATGCTGATGGCAGCATTCGAGAAAATGGCCGGGCGCATGAGTGTGGGCGACTTCACGGCCGTCAACGTGTTCATGCTGCAACTGGCGCAGCCTTTGAACTTCTTTGGCTTCGTCTACCGCAACATCAAGCAGGCCCTGGTGGACCTGGAAAAGATGTTCGAGTTGTTGGATGTGAAAGCCGAAGTGGTGGATAAGCCAGACGCGCAGCCGTTGCAGGTGAGCCAAGGCGAAGTGACGTTCGAGAATGTCTCGTTTGCCTACGACCCCCGGCGGACGATTCTCAGTAATATTTCGTTCCATGTAAAAGCCGGCCAGATGGTGGCGCTGGTGGGGGCCACAGGTTCAGGCAAGTCCACGATTGGCCGGTTGCTGTTCCGCTATTACGACGTCAATGCAGGGCGTATTCTGATCGACGGCCAGGACATCCGCGACGTCGCGCAAGGTAGTGTGCGCAAGGCTATCGGTATTGTGCCGCAGGACACGGTGCTGTTTAACGACACGATTAGGTATAATTTGAGCTATGCCAAATTGGGCGCCACACAGGACGACATCGAGCGCGCCTCGAACCTCGCGCACATCGATGCCTTCATCAAAACCCTTCCTGATGGCTATGAAACCATGGTGGGCGAGCGCGGCCTGAAGCTGTCGGGCGGCGAGAAACAGCGCGTGGCGATTGCCCGCGTGATCTTGAAAGGCTCACCGATTCTGCTGTTCGATGAAGCGACTTCAGCCCTGGATACGCATACCGAGAAGGAAATTCAGGCGAATTTGCGCGAGGTGTCGACGGGCCGCACGACCCTGGTGATCGCGCACCGTTTGTCTACCATTGTTGACGCCGATCAAATTCTGGTTCTCGATAAAGGCGCTATTGTCGAACGTGGCACACATGCGGAGTTGATTGCACGCGGCGGCCTTTACGCGGCAGCGTGGCAGAAACAGCAGAAATCGATGCAAATGGCATCCGAATTGGCAGCGGAAGATTTTGCAAGTGCCGCGCAATAATGTCTAAAATACTGCTGCCTAGACTTAAGGAGTGACCAGAGATGCCGGCCGACGCAGCGCAAAATATCACTGAACGTAAAGCCAAAGGGGCGCAGCCGCATTTCTTTGACGACCCCAACACCGACCGTCTGTTGTCGATGGTCATGGATCTGGCGCTAGAGGTGTCGGTCTTGCGTGATCGTCTTGATACGCACGAGCGCGTTGCCGAAGCCAAGGGTGCTTATACGTCGGCTGACATTGAAGCCTACGAAGCCAGCGACGATGTGCGGGACGCCCGCGATAAGTGGCGCAATAACTTCATCGACAAGCTGATGAAGCGCATCGAAAGCGAGTACGAGCCGGGCATTTAAGCCCGGCGCACCATTTATCGCTCAGCTATGGGTCAGCCGTTCATGTACTTGAGCGGCAGTGTGGTAGTGAACTTCATGTCCTCCATGGCGAAGGAGGAACTGACGTCGGTGAACTCCACTTTCTCGATCAGGCGGTTGTAGACCGCATCGTAGGCTGCGATATCCGGCACGACGACGCGCAGCAGGTAATCGATCTCGCCGCTCAAACGATAAGCTTCGACGACTTCCGGGATGCTTTCGACCGCGCGGCGGAAGGCCGCCAGCCAATCGGTCGCATGGCGTGTGGCTTTGACAGCCACGAACACAGTCACACCAACGTTCAATTTGTGGCGATCCAGCAGCGCAACGCGCTTGCGGATAATGCCTTCTTCCTCCAACTTCTGAATCCGGCGCCAGCACGGGGTTGTCGATAACCCTACTTTTGCTGCGATTTCTGCAACGGGCGTCAGCGCGTTCTCTTGCAGCAACTCCAAAATTTTCCGGTC
>JAEUKL010000036.1 GCA_016793005.1 Rhodospirillaceae bacterium
CCCCGTGCAGCCACACGGTCTTGATAGTCTTGATAGTGAACAAGGCCAAAGCCACACCCGACAGCGCCGTCAACGGCACGTCGAAGTAGCGGGGCGCAATGATCATCAAGCCTGACCACAGAAGTGCTAACGCACCGAACACCAGCGCGAAGCCGTCCGCGAACCAGGGCATCCAGCCCGCGAAGAACTGGTAGCGCTGGGCAAACGTCAGCTTGCCGTATTTCGGATCGCGGCCGGTGGAAATCGTACCCCAGTGCTTCTTCATGATCGGCATCGCGCCGTAGACCCAGCGGTAGCGCTGACCCTTGTAGGCCGAGTACGTGTCGGGCATCAGGCCACGGCCCATGCTGACAGGCGTATAAAGTGCGGTGTAGCCCGCTTCGAAAATACGCAAACCCAGTTCCGTATCTTCGGTGATGCACCACTCGGACCAACGGCCCACCTGCTCCAAGGTCGAGCGGCGCACGACGCACATGGTGCCATGCTGAATGATGGCGTTGTGTTCGTTGCGCTCCACCATGCCGATGCGGAAGAAGCCGGTGTATTCTTCGTACAGGCAGTTCTTGAACAAGCTTTCATTGGCATCGCGGTAGTCTTGCGGCGCCTGCACGATGGCCACTTTCGGGTCATTGAAGCCCGGCAGCACGGCTTTCAGCCAGTGCGGAGCAACCTGATAATCACTGTCGATGACGCCCACGAATTCAACCGTGGGATCGGTCAGTTCCAGGGCCTTGTTCAAGGCGCCAGCCTTGAAGCCCTTCATGTTTTCGAAGTGATAGAAACGGAACTTGTCGGCACCCAAAGCTTCGCAGTGCGCAGCAACCGGGCGCCACAGCGATTCATCCGACGTGTTGTTGTCGAGAATGATCACTTCGAAGTTCGGATAGTCCAAACGCGACAGCGAGTTCAGCGTCTGCATCACCATCAACGGTGGTTCGTTGTGGATCGGCACGTGGATCGACACGCGCGGGGCATAGTCCATCTTGCCGCCAATTTCAGGAAGGCGCTGTTTGCGCCACAGGCTTAAAGCCCATTCCGAGGTCTCGGTCAGCAGCAGAATGGCCGTAAACAGCCCCGCCGGGATAATGATGGCCGAGGCAATCAAGGTTCCGGTATCGACATACCGCAAGCTTGAGGCATCGATAATGAACAATGCACCCGACACAATGACGGCGACGATGCTGCCCTGCAGCAGGTAGCCGCGCACGCTGACTTTCGGCATCAGCGCCAGCACAATCAGACCAAGCACGAATGTGGCCGCGGCGGCTGTGGTGGCAAATGTACGCCACTCGCCGAACGACGACAGCGCGCCCGTGAACGGGAACTTGAACGCGCCTTCGGCATCAAGCATGCCCCAGTAAGCGCCAACCGCACCTTCCTGGCCGACAGAGCCTTTCCAGGGCTGGTCGTAGGCTTCCATGATGTAATAGTCGAAGTGCTTCTGCGCCGCCAAGTTGAAGAATTGGCGCAAGAACGCCGCTTCAAAAGCCGGCGACGGCACAGCACCCTTTTTCACGCGGCCCGACGAAGGCCAGCCGGTTTCACCAATGACGATCTTCTTATCGGGGAACCTGTTGTGGATCAGGGCGTAGCTGTCGGTGATGTAAGTCATCGATTTTTCAATCGACACACCTTCCCAGTACGGCAGCAAGTGGATGGCGATGAAATCGACATCTTTCGCCATTTCGGGTTCGCGCAAGAACGCGCCCCAAATGTCGGCAGTGCCAATCTCGACAGCCTTCACCGTAATGCCTTCGCGCACGCGCTTGATGTAGGCGTTCAATTCCTGCGGCGTCAGTTCGGCGCGCACGTCCACCACTTCGTTACCGACGATCACGCGGTCGACGGTGCCGGGGTTATCGTTGATCACCTTCAGGGCGCGTTCGATTTCGGCGTCGTTCGTGGCGGCGTTATCGCCCAGCCAGATGCCCAGCGCGACTTTCAGGCCGAATTCCTTGGCGATGTACGGAATGCGGTCCTGGCCGTGGCCCACGGTGTAGGTACGGATCCGCTTGGTCATCTGCGAGAGCTGCTCAAGGTCGCGGCGGATCATGGTATCCGTCAACGCGTTGTCCTTTTGGTCTTCCGTGTACAGATGCGACGGGCTGTATGCCAAACCACCGATCTCGCCTTTCCAATCCGGCGCCGACAGGGGTTTATCGAGCGACATCCAGAATGCCGCTGAAGCGATGCACACCGCGAACAAGGCAACGAGGATTCTCATTTTTTAAAAGCAGCTTTCTCTGCTGAGTCTGATTGTTGTTTTCCGTCCAGTTCCGAATTTGCCCAGCATTAGTGGCAAACGCGTGGCCAGCGAAAGGTTTCTTTGTGGAGGAAGGGTTTTCAAGAAACAGACGGGTCTGCAGCCGATAGAACAATCGGTGCGACACCTGATCAGACAGAACGGTCAGCTCGGGATGCGAGGCCCTGCGGACGGCGGGGTTATACCAGCGCGGTATGAAAGGACAACTGTTGCAATGTTAACAACGTCGCGATGCCCAAAACCCCAGGAATTCCGCCATTAAGGCGAGATTGTGGCAGCAATTTTATTGCATTTGTGAGGGGGTAAAACGCAAGGAAAATATTGCGGCGCAAAATGCCACTTTTGCGCCGCAATATGCCGATTCGGGGTACCCGTTTTCAGGTGGGTATGGGATAGACCCGCTTATGCTGAGTTATCGACACGCTTTTCACGCTGGCGGCGCCGCCGACGTTCACAAACATGCTGTGCTTTCTCTGTTGCTGGACCACTTGGCCGGCCGCGAGAAACCCTTCTGTGTGATCGACATTTATGCGGGCCGGGGCATCTACGGCCTGAACAGCGAAGAGGCCCAGAAGCGCCGCGAATTCACCCATGGCATCCGGCGGGTGATTGGCGACCCCAACCGCCCGGGGCTCCTGAACAGCTACTGGCGCGCGGTCGATAAACTGAACCCGGACGGCACCAGTGCCGCCACCCTTGCCCGCTATCCCGGCTCGCCGCAGTTGATCCGCGACGCCTTGCGCAAGGACGACGTGCTTATTGTGAATGAGCTGCACCCCGCCGATCACGAAGAACTGACCCGCTGGGCCGGAGACGATAAGCGCATTCATGTGCACAAGCGCGATGCGCTGGAAGCGCTGGTCGCCCTCACCCCGCCCGCCATTCGCCGTGGGCTGGTGCTGATCGACCCGGCCTATGAAGTGAAGACCGAGTACGACACGCTGCCCGCAGCGATTGCCGACGCGTTCAAGCGTTGGCCCCAAGCGACGTATGCCATCTGGTATGCGGTGCTGCCGGAAAACCGGCACAGCATTATGCGTAAGAAACTGATGGATCACATTCCAGCCGACATTCTGGAAACAGAGTTCGAGTTGGGGCGCGCGAAGTCGTACCCCGGAATGCAGGCGTCAGGTCTGTGGATCATCAATCCGCCGTGGCAAATCGATCAGAGCATCAAGGATGCCGGTGACTGGTTGGCAAAATGGTTGGGCCAGGAGCGCCCGGCCAAGCACAGCATGACGTGGCTGCGGAAATCTGAGTCCTAAGTACCGCCCCTAAGTCCCTCTGGGCTTTATGCTGCGTTTTACCGCCACAGCCATCAGCGGGTCTTCGGGCCAGATGTGACGCGGATAGCGACCACGCATTTCGCCGCGCACTTGCGGATACACATTTTTCCAGAAGCTGGTCAGGTCGGCGGTTACGGCGATGGGCTTTTGCCCTGGCGATAACAAGTGAAGCGTCACAGGCACACGGCCATCGGCCACTTTCGGCGTTTCAGTAAGCCCGAACACCTCTTGCAACTTCACGGACATGGCAGGCCCACCGCTACCCTCATAATCAACACGTATGGACGAACCCGAAGGCACATCCAAGTGCGTGGGCGCAACTTTGTCGAGGCGTTTTTGTAAGTCCCACGGCAGTTGCGCTTTTAAGGCGTCGTACAAATCGAGTTTGGACAAATGCGCCCGGCGCATAAAGCCTTCGACATAGGGTGCCAACCACTCATCAAGTGAGGCCAGCAAACCATCGTCTGAAAAATCGGGCCACGTGTTGTTAGAATCGTTTGCTTTGGCAAACATCACGCGGCGCTGAAAGCTGCGCACACCGTCGGTCCACGGCAGCACGCCCAGGCCCATAGACCGCACGCCCTGCAAGAATGCAGGCGTGGTTTTTTCCGGCGGCACTTTTTGCAGCGGCTTATCTTCAAGGATCAGCGCACCAAAACGAACCTGCTTTGCGGCAATGACAATTTCGTTTTTTGAATCCCAGGCGACCACATCTTCATCGACAACCTGATCGGCGAAGGTCTCTTCGATTTCGGCCCGCGTTAAGGGGGCGGCTAGGTAAATGCGTGCGTCTTTCGCGGCACCATCCAAGTGCGCAACCGCTAAGTATTCCTCGGCGGCAAGCGACTGCGTTTCGTCGATGAATGCGCCGCCGCCGCCGGACAAACGATAACGCCCGCGTGCGCCGCGCCGCTGCGCGATGCGGTCCGGGTAGGCCAGTGCGGCAAGTTGGCCGGTATGCGCGGTCGAGCGCTGCGCTTCCGCCACTTTGGCAATGCTGCGGAACTGCCGGGCCGATTGTTTCACGCGCTCCAAGGCGCCGCGATTAACTTGTGTGCTCCCGCGCTCGCGCGCATCGCCCAGAATTTCGACACGCGTTCTGAGGTCTGGGTCGCGTGTGCCCACCACGATGTCCCGCTCGGCCAACAGGGCCGCGATATCGCAGGCAGTCGACCCCGCGCCCAACTCAAGGCCCCGATGGACCAAATGCGCCAAGCGCGGGTGCAAAGGAAGAGCCGCCATGGCGCGGCCTTCAGGCGTGATACGGCCTCGCGCATCCAACGCATCGAGACGCTTCAGCAAGTCCACGCCTTGCGCGAACGTTGCAGCGGGCGGTGGCGTAATCCATGACAGCGACATCGGATCGGTCACCCCCCAGTTGGCGAGATCAAGCGCTAAGGGTGCGAGATCAGCCAACTGCATTTCCGGCGCATCGAAGGCCACCAGCGCGCGATCTTCCGCTTCGGTCCACAGGCGGTAACACACACCTGGGCCTAAGCGCCCCGCGCGGCCCCGGCGCTGTTCCGCCGACGCACGAGACACATTCACCGTCACCAGTTCCGACATGCCGCG
>JAEUKL010000301.1 GCA_016793005.1 Rhodospirillaceae bacterium
TGGCTGAGAAAACAAGTATCGAGACCTTTGAAACCTTAGTAGCAGCGTCACATGGCGTTCACTTTATAAACGTCGGCGAAAACAATAAATGGAGTTGGGCTGAATCAAAAGTTTCGATCAAAGATAATGTTGTACTCGTCCGGAATTTTGGATTTCGAGGAGACGACAGAGTATTTGCAGTCGGCAATAACGGCTCGTTCGACACGCTCTGCCAGTGGACATCCCCGGCAGATCAGGATGAGCCATTATCGGCATTTGCCGTCAATAGCGACAACGCAAGTACTGATATTGAAGACAAAGTTCTCGCCTATCGCGATACATTGCGGACGATGCTTGGCGCCGGGGACCCTTGCGGCGGAACGATAGGCACAGAGTACACGTTACTTGCGAACGGCAACCAAGCCGCACGGCAGGCCTTAACGCAACCTTGGGCACTTGGGGCGCATTGGCCCGAAGCACGTGGCATTGAAGTTTATCTACGATGGTGGAGCGCACAGGGGCTATGGGAGCGCAAGTTGTTCCGAGCTTACAATGCTCAACGGCCCTTGGCGCAAAAAGCGCTTGAGAAGCATTATGCCTCCTCTTTTGGTATGGCTGCCGACGACGCCACAGCACTCGCGGCGACGGCTCTTGACGCAATACTAAGTCACTACATTAGCGTGTCTTCAGAGGAACCTTATGCGACTGATGACGAACTAAGGCTCTATATATCTGATTTGGCGAACCCAAAATCAGACAAGAAAAAAATCAGCGCGCAGTTAGGCCTCCATGCTGCGCTGGTGCTGGATTTAAAGCCAAGCGCCGTATTGACAAGGAGCTGCAGTTAACCCCAGGCTCGATGTCTATAGAACTGCGGAGCCGCCTCTGTCGGCGGCTGTTGCCAGCACAAGGCTCACGCGTCTTTTGGTAAAATTGGGGGCGGATATCAATGCGCCAAATACATTTGGCAAAACGCCAATCATGTATGCGGCTCATCACGATCAACCCACAACAATCGCGTACCTTCTTCGGCGCGGTGCCGACACATCAATAGCGATAAAAGCGTCTCGAGAATGTGGGCACAACATCAGCACTTCAGGCCGGACAGCACTGACTTATGCCCTTGAGAACGGCGGGCTACAGACAATCACACTGTTGTTGACTGATGCTATGAACAAGAAATTACCGCTGCCGGGTATCGCGCAGGAAGCGTTAAACAAAAACACGAAGTTGTCGCGCGACGAGGTAGCGGCCATTTCAGCGCAACTCTCACAGATGGCGCAATACGTGAACTAGAAGCTCCTACCATCCACCTTGGTGATATTCAGCGTGCCCAAATCAACAGCGGGCAGGCAGCGCACGTTGATGGCTGCGGTCTTATTGCCTTTGGGGTCTGTGCCGAAGCCAAAGGGCGCGCAGCCGCACGTGCCGCAGAAGTGATGCTGAATGGCATGCTTGTTGAAGGTGTAGGTGCTGAGGTCGCTTTCGGGCGTTTTCAGCTTCACTTTGTCGCGCGGAAAGAAGGCCAACAGATAGCCTTTGCGCGAACAGTGCGAGCAGTTGCATTCGATAACGTTGGTCACATCGCCGTCGACCTCGTAGGCGATCTTCCCGCAATGACAACTGCCTTGATGCACCATTCGCCTCTCTCCTAGTCAGCGAGCGCGGCTTGAGCTGCTGCCAGGCGCGCCACCGGCACACGGTACGGCGAGCACGAGACATAATCCAGCCCGGCTTTGTGACAGAAGTGGATCGATTCCGGGTCGCCACCGTGTTCACCACAAATGCCGAGTTTCAGATTGCTGCGCGTCGCGCGGCCGCGCTCGGCGGCAATGCTGATTAATTGGCCGACACCTTCCTGATCCAAGCTTGAGAACGGATCTTTTTCGAAGATTCCTTTGGCGCGATAAATCTCAATCAACGGCGCGCAGTCATCACGCGACAAACCCAGGGTCATCTGTGTCAGGTCGTTGGTACCGAACGAGAAGAACTCAGCGGTTTTGGCGATCTCGCCCGCCATGAGGGCCGCACGCGGCAGCTCGATCATGGTGCCGACGATATAGTTCACTTTTACATTGGCCGCTGCGAACACGGCCTTGGCCGTTGCGTCGACAACGTCTTTCATCATGTCGAGTTCTTTTTTGGTGCCAACCAGCGGGATCATCACTTCGGGCAGCACGGTCTTGCCGCTTTGTGCAACCTGTGCGGCGGCTTCGAAAATCGCACGCGCTTGCATCTCGTAAATCTCAGGGTGCGAGATGCCCAAGCGCACGCCACGATGGCCCAACATGGGATTGCTTTCGTGCAGTTTCACCAACAACTCGCGCACGGTTTCGATGGAGACACCGCTGGCCGAAGCCACTTCCTGCATTTCGGTTTCGGTCTGCGGCAGGAATTCATGCAACGGCGGATCCAGCAAGCGGATGGTGACCGGCAAGCCGTCCATGATGGTGAAGATTTTGGCAAAGTCGGCACGCTGGAACGGCAGAAGCTTTTCCAGTGCAGCTTTACGACCGCCGGAGTCTTTGGCCAGAATCATCTGGCGGATGCTTAAAATACGTTCTGAGTCGAAGAACATATGCTCAGTGCGCGCGAGGCCGATGCCTTCCGCGCCGAACTTGCGCGCGGTCTCCGCATCCAGCGGCGTCTCGGCATTGGTGCGGACTTTTAATTTGCGAATTTTATCCACCCACTGCATCAGCGTGCCGAAATCGCCGGTTAACTCAGGTTGAATTGTCGGCACTTGTCCTAAGAAGATTTCGCCCGTGGCGCCATCCAGCGTAATCACATCGCCTTCCAACAAAATGCGATCTCTGACTCGGAAAGTCTTGGCCTTGGCGTCGATCTGAATGTCGCCGGCACCGCACACGCAAGGAGTTCCCATGCCGCGCGCAACCACCGCCGCGTGGCTGGTCATGCCGCCGCGCGTGGTGAGAATTCCTTCCGACACGTGCATGCCGCCGATGTCTTCGGGGCTGGTTTCACGGCGCACCAGCACCACTTTTTCACCGCGCTTGTGCCAATCTTCGGCATCTTCGGCGGTGAACACAATACGGCCCGACGCTGCCCCAGGGGACGCGGGCAAGCCGCGTGCAATCAGCTGACGGGGTGCTTTGGGGTTCAGCGTCGGGTGTAACAGTTGGTCGAGCTGCGACGGATTGATCCGCTTCACAGCTTCGGCCTCGGAAATAATGCCTTCGTGCACCATATCGACCGCGATTTTCAGCGAGGCCTTGGCGGTGCGTTTGCCATTACGTGTTTGCAGCATCCAGAGTTTGCCCTTCTGGATGGTGAACTCCATATCCTGCATGTCGGTGTAATGGCGTTCCAGCTTCTCGCGCACATCCACAAGCTGGCGGTACAGCTCGGGCATAGTTTCTTCCATAGCCGGAAGATCCGAGTTCTGCGCCTGTTTGCCTTGAATGGTGATCTGCTGCGGCGTGCGGATACCCGCCACAACATCTTCGCCTTGCGCGTTCACAAGGTATTCGCCGTAAAACAGGTTATCGCCGGTCGAGGGATCGCGCGTGAAGCATACGCCGGTCGCGCAATCATCACCCATATTGCCGAACACCATGGATTGCACGTTGACGGCCGTGCCCCAGGCTTCGGGGATATCGTGCAGGCGACGATAGGTGATCGCGCGTTGGTTCATCCAGCTTGTGAACACCGCACCGATGGCGCCCCACAGTTGTTCGTGCACATCCTGCGGGAACGGACGGCCGAGTTCCTCTTGCACTTTGTCTTTGTAGGCGGCGACGAGTTTTTTCAAATCGTCTGCGTCTAAATCGGTGTCGAGCGAGACACCCTTGTCTTCCTTCGCGATCTCCAACAGGTGCTCGAAGTTGTAGTGATCGCACTCCAGCACCACGTCCGAGTACATCTGGATGAAGCGGCGATAGCTGTCGTAGGCAAAGCGCACGTCTTTGGATTGCTTGGCTAAGCCTTCAACGGTTTCATCGTTGAGGCCCAAATTCAAAATGGTGTCCATCATGCCGGGCATGGAGGCACGGGCACCCGAGCGCACCGATACGAGTAGCGGATTATTCACATCGCCGAATTTCGCGTTGATGAGGCCTTCAACGGTTTTGAGCGCGGTTTCCACTTGGGCCTTCAGTTCGGCCGGATAGCTTTTGCCGTTTGCGTAGTAGTGCGTGCACACGCCCGTGTGGATGGTGAAGCCTGGAGGGACGGGCAAACCAATGGCGCTCATCTCGGCGAGGTTCGCACCCTTGCCACCGAGGAGGTTTTTCATGTCGGCGCGGCCTTCGGCTTTGCCGGCACCGAACGCGTAGACCCACTTGCCCGGCTGCGCATCGTCGTTGGCGGCACTGCCAGAGGGGTAGAGATCAGGGCGTAGATCGTGACGCGACACCTTGCCGCCCGTGGCCTTCTCGACCGCCAGAACGCGCTCGGCGGGCACCCGGTCCCACTGGCTGATGGCCTGCGAGGTCACGTTGATGGCCCGTGCCAGGGAGACAACCCCACCAGCTTCGGTAATGGCACGTTCAAGGGCGGTATCACGCATCGGTAAGGTCCCCCAGGAGGATGTAAGGTGGCGACGGGTGCAAGTAAGCGTTCTGCGTACGGTAAGTTTGATAACTTACCAAATCGCAAAATGAAAGCTCACATCGGTCCGTAGAACGTGAATTTGTGGCAATTTTTGGTAAGTACGCGGGAAAATCGGTAAGTACGACTGAGCGGAATAGGCTTCTGCTGCCATTTTACGCCCAAACGCCCGTCTGATATTTAAGGAGCCCCCAGGCCTTTGCGGCCCTCGCGGCCCGGAGTCGCGCCGAAGCCTTACGGCCCTGGCGATCCTCGGAAACGCGCCCCTAGCCTTCCAACTTCGAGAAGTCGGCAACGCGGCCCATCGCTGAACCGACGCGAGCTAATAGCAACAGACGCGCATTACGTTGCATTGGGTCGTCTGCGTTGACAGTCACTTTGTCAAAGAAACGATCAACTATAGGACGCAGTTTTGCCAACTCCGCCATCGCTTTTGTAAATTCTTCCGCAGGCAATAAATTCGCCAATTGCTTTTCAGCAGTCTCAATCCAAACGAACAAATCGGCTGCTTCTGATTGCCCCAAATCTTGGACAGGCACTTCACCTGAGTAGATTTTTTTATCTTTCTTCTCTTCAATACGCACGATGTTGGCCGCACGTTTGTAAGCGGCTACAAGGTTCGCACCGTCATCGCTGCTGATGAAGGCGTTCAACGCATCCACACGCGCGATCAGGCGCACCAGATCGTCTTGTTCCGGAAGTGCAAACACCGCCGAGATGAGATCGTGACGGATCCCCTTGTCTTTGAGGTACACCTTCAAGCGGTCGGCAAAGAAGTTCAGCAAATCCGTCGCCAGCGTATCGGCGTTGGCTTTCACCTTCGCGCCGTAGACACCGACCGCGTGCTTGAAAACCGCAACCAGCGGCAGGCGAAGTTTGTTTTCCAGAATCAAACGAATGACACCTAACGCAGCGCGGCGCAGCGCAAACGGGTCCTTAGAACCCGTGGGCTTTTCGTCGATGGCGAAGAAGCCCACCAGCGTGTCGATTTTATCAGCTAATGCAACAGCAATGCTGAGCGGCTTTGTCGGGCATGCATCGTTCGGGCCCAGCGGCGAGTAGTGCTCGGCGATGGCATCAGCCACGCCCGCATCTTCTTTGTCGTGCAGCGCATAGTAGCGGCCCATGAGGCCTTGCAGGTCGGGGAACTCGCCCACCATGCCGGTCGAAAGATCAGCTTTCGCCAGCAGCGCCGCACGCTTGGCTTTGGTGCCATCGGCTTTGCAGGCGGCGGCCAAGTGTTCGGTCAGCGCCACAACGCGCGTGACCTTGTCGCGCATGGTGCCCAGCTTTTCCTGGAACACGCGTTCGGAGAGTTTTTCCACACGGCTGTCGAGCTTTTGCTTGCGGTCTTCGTCCCAGAAAAACTTGGCATCCGACAAACGTGCGCGCAGCACGCGCTCATTCCCGGCCACAATCGCGGCCCCGCCGTCGGTGGCGGTCATGTTGGCGATCAGGGCAAAGCGGTTGGAAAAATCGCCGGTTTTGGTCTCAAGCGCAAAGTACTTCTGGTGCTTGCGCATGGCCGAGGTCAGCACTTCGCGCGGCACATCCATGAAAGCCTGGTCGATGGTACCGAGCAACGGTACCGGCCATTCCACAAGACCGATCACTTCGTCCAAAAGGGCCTTGTCTTCGGGCACTTGCAGGCTGTTTTTGGCGGCAAGGTCCGCGACACCTTTGGCAATCAAGCTGCTGCGCTCTTGCGGCTCGATGATCACGAAGGCTTTGCGCAGTTTCTCGACATACTCGGCATAGGTGCCGGCGGTGATCTCGGCGGGCGCCAGGAAGCGGTGCCCCACGGTCACGTTGCCAGCAGTGACGCCTGCAAACGACACCGGCACCACTTTGCCGTCGAACACGCAGAGAATTTTGTGCAGCGGGCGCACCCAGCGCGTGGGGTTGGTGGCCCAGCGCATGGACTTTGGCCACGGCAGCGCGGCCAGGGCCGCCTCGATGATTTCTTTTAAGACATCCGCCGCCGGGCGGCCTTTTTTCTGGATGACGGCGAAGTAGAACTCGCCTTTCTCCAGCTTGCGTACTTCGGCTTGGGAAATGTCGGTGAAGCCCGTAGCCTTCAAAAACCCTTGAATGGCTTGCGGGGCTGCACTGGTGCTGGGGCCTTTGCGTTCATCGGAAATATCGGGCTGGGCCGTGGGTAAACCATCGGCCGACAGCGTGACGCGGCGCGAACCGCCAAAGGTTTTGAGCGATTTCGGCGTCAGGCCTTGAGCCTTCAGCGCATCGCCAACGAGTTTCGCCAAAGCGTCAGCCGCCCCGCCTTGCATGCGGGCCGGGATTTCTTCCGAGAAGATTTCGAGCAGTAATTCAGACATGGTGATTTACCGCTTATACCCGTCTTCAAGCCAACTCTCGCAGCACGCCTTGGCTAATGCACGCACACGCCCGATGTAG
>JAEUKL010000348.1 GCA_016793005.1 Rhodospirillaceae bacterium
AGACGGACTCGTTCATCAATGCGCCTGATGCGGCGCGGCGCACGTCGGGTGGGTGGACGTTGGTCACCCAACACCCGCGTGAAGCGCTGATGGTGTTGGGGCTGACGGCAGGTGGTACGCTCGCGTTCTATGCCTACACGACATACATGCAAAAGTTCTTGGTGAACTCGTCGGGCTTCAGTAAGGAGACCGCGACCGAAATTACCACTGCGGCGCTGTTCGTGTTCATGTTGTGCCAGCCTTTGGCGGGCGCGTTGTCAGACCGCGTGGGCCGCAAGCCCCTGATGGTTGGTTTCGGCGTGCTGGGTCTGGTGTTGACCTATCCCATTTTCTCGGGCCTTGCGGCGACAGACAGCATTGGCGTGGCCTTTGCGCTATGCCTTGCGGGATTGCTGATTGTCACGGGCTATACGTCCATCAATGCCGTCGTGAAGGCCGAATTGTTCCCGGCGCATATCCGTGCCCTTGGCGTGGCGTTGCCGTATGCCATTGCCAATGCGCTGTTCGGCGGCACCGCGGAATTTGTGGCGTTGAAATTCAAGCAGATGGGTCACGAAACGTGGTTCTTCTGGTATGTGACGATCATGATTGGCCTGTCGCTGATTGTGTATGTCCGCATGCGCGAAACCAAACATCACAGTCATATCGCTGAAGACTAAGAGCCGGCCGGAAAACGGCGCATACTTATGTGTTGGGCTTTAAATCTTGGGCTTGGGCTATGCAGTTTTTTGCGCCCCTTGTGCTAGGCCGTTGCTCTATGGCCAGTGCGAACATTGTCTCAGGACAGACTTAGGTCAAATGTGGGCCCCGTGTCACAGCCCAAGGAAACCGCCACATAGCGCACGCCGTAACTTGAAGATTACAATTTTGAGAAACTAAGATTGTCTCATGACGTACCGCCTTGAGACTTCAACACGCCTTTCTCGGTCAACTTCGGTTGCAGTTTTCGTGCTCACAGTTGTCAGTGTTGCGCTGGGCGCGTGCACAGGCGGTGGTGCCGCGCCGCGTTTGGCCAAAGGCGAAAACGGCAGTGTCCTTCAAACTGCGCCGCGCCTGTCGCAGTTTCATTTCACGCCAGATTTTATTGCCGATGCGCGCGACTTTCCGCCCTGGTCGGCGCTGGCTGCGCAGACCACACCTGATGATGGGCCGTTGGAGGCCTGCCTAAGCAATAAGGAAAAATGCGAAAGCCCCAACTTGGTGCGCTTTCGCAAGATGATGGAAATCGCGGCGACGTTGCCCAAGCCCGAGCAGTTGAACCTGGTCCATCACTACTTCAATACCATCACCTGGACCCATGATGCGCGCGATACATGGTCAACCCTGTACCACACCGCGCTGACGGGCATGGGTGATTGTGAAGATATCGCGCTCGCCAAGTACCAAAGCTTGCGCCGGCTGGGCTGGGCCGCCGAGGACCTGCGTGTGCTGGTTGGTTGGGACGCCCAAGAAAACGACTGGCACGCCTGGCTGGCGGTGCGCGACCCCGATCACGCAAGTGACGACGCCACCGAGAGCGTTCTGGTGCTGGACAGCATCATGGGTTTGCAGCGGCCTGTAGCCTATCGCCATGCCCGCATCGTTTACTCGATTTCAGATCAAGGAGTTTGGGATCATGCGCCGGACTATGTTCCGATCGTTACGGCCGAGGACCAGCGCATGGCCTCTGAGCGCGCGGCGCGCCACGCCGCAAATGACCGTCAAAATAAAGGGGTCGTAAAATGAAGAAAGCACTGGTTCTGTCACTTGTTGCCGCTTTTGCAGTGCCGTCGCTTGCCCTCGCGCAAGGCGACGCCGATGCACGTTTGGCGAAGCTGGAAGAAATCGTCGTCACGGCTGAGAAACAGCAGCCCGTTGGCTACAAGGCCGATGCCAAGACGGAAGCTTTGTTGGCTGAAATCGCAGCGGCGAAATAAAGCGCTCGCAGCAGCATCCACCGGCGCTTTAAGGCGCCGGGGTATTTTAAGCGGCGGTTGGCGTGTTCAGGGCGCCTGCCGCCGTTTCTTTTTCATGAACGCGTTGTTTTAAAATGCTTTTTTTAACCACCAGTGGCTTGCGCTTCGGGCGGCTTTATCGCCAATATCGGGTATGCCCCGTTAATGTTGCACCGCAAACCCATGTCCGTCTCCATTTATGATCGCGACCTTCCCCGCACGCCCGCAAATGTCGATGCGCTGACGCCGCTTACCTTCTTACAGCGCAGTGTGCGCACGTACCCTGATCACCCGGCCGTCGTGCATGGCGACCTGACGTACACTTATCGTCAGTTGGGCGAACGCTGCGCGCGCCTGGGCTCGGCGCTCGGCAAGGCCGGCATCGGCAAGGGCGATACGGTTGCGGTGTTAGCGCCCAACATTCCAGCGCACTTAGAAGCGCATTTCGGCGTGGCGATGA
>JAEUKL010000380.1 GCA_016793005.1 Rhodospirillaceae bacterium
CAAATCACAGTCTCGGCCACGCGCGTCGAAACCAACCGCCTCGAAGTACCAGTGAGCGTCACCGTCATTACTGATGTTGAGATCGCGAACCAAATGGTCACCGACATTAAAGACCTGGTGAAATTCGAGCCCGGCGTGTCGGTACGCTCCGCCCCGGCCCGGTTCACGGCAGCGGGTGCGAACACAGGCCGCGACGGCAACTCGGGCTTCAACATCCGCGGCCTGGAAGGCAACCGAATCCTTATCCAATCCGACGGCATCCGTATGCCGGAAGCGTTCGCGTTCGGCGGTCAATCTGTCGGTCGCGGCGACTATCAAGATCTCGATTTATTGAAGAGCGTCGAAATCCTCCGCGGGCCCGCATCCGCCCTTTACGGCAGCGACGGCGTGGCCGGTGCCGTCAGTTTCATCACCAAAGACCCGGCCGACTTCTTGAATGGTAAGGATTGGGCAATACATGCCAAAACGGGTTACGCAAGCGCTGATAACAGCTGGTCCAAGGGTGCTGTCGGCGCTGTCGGCGTGGGTGCGTTTGAAGCGTTTGTGGCTTACACCCGCCGCGACGCACACGAACAAAAGAACCAAGGTACCGATTTCTCGCTAAACACCGACCGCACTGCGCCAAACCCGCAAGACATTTGGTCGAACGCGGTGTTAGCCAAAGGTGTTTATCACGCAAGCGATACCAACACCTTCCGCGTCACTTACGAACACTTTGACCGCGCGGTTGATTCTGTTGTCTACACCGCCGTCGCCAAACCGCCGTTGGCCGCCACCAGTGTTCTTGGATTGACCGCGCGCGACGATACAGATCGTGACCGCGTCAGTGTCGATCAACGCTACGAAGGTGAAGACGGCGACATCATCGAGAAAGCAAGTTGGGCTGCCTACTACCAAAAAAGCAAAAACCGTGAGTACGCGAACGAAGACCGCAACACGGCTGCTGATCGTCTGCGCATCAACCTGTTCGACAACCGCGTGATCGGCCTCAACACCGAACTGCGCGCAGGTTTTGGCACCGGCGCCATCGATCACACCATCGTTGTGGGTGGCGATATCTCGGAAACACGTCAGACCGGGTTGCGTGACGGCACGGTGCCGCCCGCTGGCGAAACGTTCCCGACGCGCGCGTTCCCAACCACCGACTACTTGCAAGCCGGCGTGTTCATTCAAGATGAACTCGCCTTCCTGGATGGCGCGATCACCGCTTACCCGGCCTTACGTTTGGATCACTACAAGTTGACGCCGAAAGTGGATCCACTGTTCACCGCAGGCACCTCAGCAGGTAAATCAGATACGCACCTGTCGCCGAAAATCGGCGTCCTCGGCAAAGTAAATTCGTTGATCGGCTTGTTCGCTAACTACTCGGAAGGGTTCAAAGCGCCATCGCCCAGTCAGGTGAACAACGGCTTTGCCAACGTTGTCGCCAACTACCGCAGTGTGCCGAACCCGGACCTGAAGCCTGAAACCAGCGAAACCATCGAAGGCGGCATCCGGTTCACCGACCCGATGTGGTCGGGCAGCATCACCGGCTTCTCGGGCAGCTACAAAAACTTCATCGACCAAATCCAAGTATCGGGCAACTTCACCGCCGCCACCCCGGCTGTGTACCAATACATCAACCGTGGTTCTGTGAAGCTGAAAGGCATCGAAGCTGAAGGCCGCGCGATCTTGGGTTATGGCTTCAGCGCCATCGTTGCGGGTTCATATTCACGCGGCAATGCCACCACCGCTGGGGTGACGGCACCCTTGGATAGCGTTGATCCAGTGAAGATAGTGGCAGGTTTAAACTATCGTTCATCCGACGACACCTATGGCGGTCAACTGTCGGTCACGCATTCGAATGGCAAAGACGTGACCCGTACCAGCAACATCTGCGCACCAAGTTGCTACACGCCGAAAGGCTTTGAGGTCGTTGACCTGACGGCATTCTACAACGTGACCGAAAATGTCACGCTGCGCGCAGGCGTATTCAACGTCTTCGACACCAAATACTGGTGGTGGAGCGATGTGCGTGGCTTGGCCAGCACCTCGACCATTAAGGACAGTTACACACAGCCTAGCCGTAACGCCAGCGTGTCTTTGGCTGTTCAGTTCTAAGAGAAACCGTGATGAACCGCTTCCTCAGTTCAACAATGCTGTGCGCAACTCTTCTGATGAGCGGCTGCGCAACGGCCCCACAGGCCTATCAATCTGCGTCGAAGCCCACTTCGACGCAGAACGCCGACCAGACCGCTGCCGAAAAGAAAGCCGCATTTGAGCGCGACCGCCAATCCATTCTGGCGATGGCGGGTTTGCACAAAGTGAGCTTCGATCTGCGCGAAACGGTCAGTTTGTCAGCCGACTATACGCCTGCACAATCCAAACCAAGCACCGGCACAGAGTTGGTGAAGGTTATCGAAGATACCGGCACGGTGATCCGCCTGCAGCACATTCTGGTAGGTAAGACGCGCACCGGTAAAGATTTCGTACTTAAGCACTGGCGCCAGGATTGGCTCTACGAGCCTACTGAGATCGTTGTCTATCAGGGCGACAGCACCTGGACCAAAAAGCCCGTGAGTATTGAAACCCGCAAAGGCGCTTGGGCGCAGGTCGTGTGGCAGTCTGATGACTCTCCTCGTTATAGCGGTGTGGCTCGCTGGCGCTACGATGGCGGCGAAATACGTTGGGCTGCGCCCGATTCAGTTCGCCCTCTGGCGCGCCGTGACGCGGTAAAGAAACCACCGTTTGATCGCTACCTCGCCATGAACCGCCATGCCCTAACGCCTGACGGCTGGGTACATGAGCAAGACAACGCCAAGCAAGGCTTGCGTGATGGCCAGTTGAAAGTGTTTGTGCATGAAGTCGGCGTGAACACATACACGCGCACCACCGATACCGTCTCTGAACTGGGCGACAAATACTGGGCTGCAACGGCTGATTACTGGGCTGCCGTGCGTAAAGCCTGGGATACTCAATTGGCCAAAACCGGCACGCTGCATGTGCCGGAAGTGGCTGAAACAGGCAGCGACACGACCATCAAGTTGCTGACACTCAGCGATGAGATTGTTGAAGGCAAATATACCACCGCTACAGCCATTGAAGCGGCGATGGCTGAAATCCTCAGCAAAACGAAAACTATAGCGCAGTAAGTTTCAGGAAGTTACCAATGCCGTCCAGATCGATGGCGATGCGATTGCGCCGTTCGGCGGCCAATTCGTCC
Organism: Rhodospirillaceae bacterium; assembly: GCA_016793005.1. GTDB lineage: Bacteria > Pseudomonadota > Alphaproteobacteria > Rhodospirillales > Rhodospirillaceae. The sequence goes on from JAEUKL010000380.1 coordinate 3,203, forward strand.
TCGCCCCACATTTCGATCTGATAGGTCTCATCCAGTTGCGACGCCGCAAACACTTCTGCTGCGCTGAGGCGCCCCTGAACAAAAGCCAGGGATAGCGTCAGCGATGACGTAATCGCCGCCGAGGCCTGAAATGCCGTCAGGTGAATATCGCTTAACGCTGCAATAGCGGCCTTTAGGTTGGCGACTGTGTCGGTTGATTGTTCGGCGGGCAAAATGCCATCGACCACAATCAATGACGCTCCATGCTTGGCGGCAACCCAATCCAGCACCGGCTGCCACAGCGTCTCTTGGCGCGACTTCAACACAGCCGGATGCGCCGCGCGGTAACACAGCAAATCCGTATCGGCGTATTTGACCAGTTCGTCGATCATCATCGCGCGCTCAGGCGCCACACGATCAATCGCGGTTGAGAGCAACCGCATCAGCGGCATGTTCTCAGGTTCGACGAATTCTTTTTGACCATCCCACTCGGCGGCAATGGCTTCGGCCAACGCTTTCGCAGGCGTTGCGAGCGGTTTGCGCATGGGGGTTATCAAGTGCTTGCCGTCCAGCAGCACATGCCAGCCTTCAGCGTCAGAGGCGACTTCAACCGTCTTATAGACGCGCTTGGTCTTGGGCCGCGGCGCTTCCTTCACGGCGAGCTTTGAGGTGTCCACTTTGGGCGCTTGGTCTTTAGGGGGCGGGGTATTCTCGGTCATGCGCCCCTCATAGCGCGTTACTTCTTCTGATTCCAGATGCGAGCCGCAGCACACACATCCATGGCCGGAGCAGCAGCCTGCGCCTGCGCGCCATTGGCCAGATTACGTAGCGCATTCACCACACCATCGGAATCAAGCTTGGCTTGCGGCTTGGCCAGCGGTCCCACGACCCGCAGTGACGAGCCCAGGTCGCCCAAGCCGGCGGCAACGCCCGCCTTCGCGCGGGGGCTTACGGCCAGGGCCACCTGCTCCTGGCCTAAGTCGATCTGGCCGGTGGCAACCGCGTCCATCTTGTCGGTCGAGAGCGCGATGCCTTTTTCGGTCGTGGCAATACCTTGCTTGATCTGCACATTGGCAACAGCGCAGTGCGCCACCGTTTCAGATGACTGATCACCGACCAACCCCAATATCTGCACCACGATTTCAGCCCCCATGGCGCTGAGCACATCGTTACGGATCCGCCCCTCGCCCATGGTCGCCAGAACTGATCCATCCAACGACGCCAAAACCTGGCGCATCGTGTCGCCGGTGCCGCGCACATCGACACTCAGATCAAGCGGGCCTTTTTTCACGCCGTCGGGATAGCCAAGCTGACGCGCCAATCGCTCGGCACTCACACCACGCGCCGTCAGTTTCAGGCCTGCGCGCTTGTTCGCTGCAGTCATCGTTACATCGGCGGTGATACGCCCACCCAACAATGTCGCTGTGATGTTGTTGGCCGCCAATTTGCCGCCACCCATTTTGACGGGCAGCGTCACGTCCGTCAGCATCACGCCATTACCTAGCGCCATCTGCCCGATCTTGAACGTGACATCGGACGCAGCGGCATTCAACTTCGCCCACGGCAATGGATCGTCCGCAAACACCTTGCCGTCCGGCGCAGATGCGCGCGGCGTTTTTGAGCCGCTTTCCTTCGAGAGATCAAGTGTTGGAATATTCAGCGTGCCCGTCATGCCCGGCATAACTTGGGGAAGTTGTGCCGCAGACGGACCAGACAGACCCAACGTCAAACACGCCATAACAACGCAACACCGAACCTGAATCATGAACCGCCTTTTCCGCCGCGCTTGAGGCGTCGTTTATGACCCGAAGTTGGGGCTAATTCATGGCTTTTTCAGGCTGAGTTATTTCTTCTTCAAATGCCAGGTGCGGGCATCGGCGCACACATCCCCGGAAGATGCTTCCGCTTTATCCACCGCACCCTTGGCCAGCAGCGAGGCTCCGCCGGTCGCAAAGGCCGCCCCCAGCGTGCCCAAGGCTTTCACAGCGCCCTTCGAGTCAACCTTCAATCCCGGGTCGGCCAGTGGCCCGCCGATGCGGAAGGATTGCGTAAGGTCACCCAACCCCACGCTGATGCCCGTGGTGGCGCGCGGCTTGATGGCGAGATCAAGTTGCTCTTGCGCCAAGTCCACCTTGCCTGTCGAGACGACGTCCATCTTATCGGTGACCAGCACCAAACCTTTGTCGGTGTTGGCGACGCCGTTCACGACCTGGAAGTTGATCACCGCACAACGCGCCACCGTGTACGGGTCTTTGTTGCCCATCGGATTGAGCGCGCTTAACAACTGCATGATCACGTCAGCACCAATGATGTTCAGCGCATCGTTGCGGATACGGCTTTCGCCCATGCCGCCAATCACCGAGCCATTGAGGCCGGCCATAATGGCGCGCACGCTGTCGCCCTGCCCCTTCACATCCAGCGCCATATCAACAGGGCCTTGAGTCACAAGGTCGGTAATCTTCAACTCGCTCGCGAGCTTCTCCGCCGTGAATCCTTGCGCATTCAGTTTCAGCGCCATGCGCTTTTCAGACTGCACCAAGCCCAGGTCAGCGGTGAGCCGCCCGCCCAAAATGTTGGCACCAATTCCGTCGGCATCCAGCTTGCCGCCTTTCAATTTCACCGGGACGACAACGTTCTCCAATGTCAACCCGTTGGGTAGCGTGAGTTTGCCGAAATTGAGTTTGAGATCTGAGTCAGCTGAACTCAGTAACGCCCACGGCAAAGGATCCGCCGGGAATACCTTGGTCCCTGGCGCAGGCTTGGCAGACTTTGCGCCTTTCACCGGCGCAGCCGCCGGATCAGGCGGCATCATCTTCGCCAAATCCAATTCCGGCACCGTGATCACGCCCGAAATGGCTGGCTTTTGCTTCGATACATCCGCCACCACATCAGCGTCGATTTTCAAACCCAGCGCTTCCAACGACAATTTTGCCGGGATGGGTTTCTTCATCGCAATCAGTTCGGCGATGGGCGCAATAGTGCCCGACGCCTTGATCGGCTGGCCCGACAACGCGCCGTCCACATTCACCGCACCATCGCCCGCGATTTTGAAGGCTTTCAGATTGAGATCAACCGGGCCGCCCTGGCCTTTGTACGCGACCGTGGTTTCACCCACCGTCAACTGCGTGATGCCCAGCTGGGCGATGGGGCCCTTCGCATCTAAAGATGTTTCGCCCACGTTCAGCACCGCTGATTGTGTCTTGTCTTTAAAGTCGACTTTAACACCGTTGAATTCCAGGTGCGTGAGCTCCAGCGCAGACACATCGCCGCGCAGTTTCACAACAGTGGGTCCCAGCAGCACAGATGCATCCTGGCCCGCTTGCGCGTCTTTGTACGTGAGGCTGACGCCATCCACTTTCAGCCCGCTGATGGTGAGTGGCGGCGTGCCCGACGATGATGTTTGCGGCACATCGAAAACCCAGTTGGGTTTGCCGCTTTTGTTCACTTCCAGCAGCGCTTCAACACCCTTCAGCGCCACATCTGAGATGCGCACATCGCCTTGCAGCAGCGGGATCAGTTGTGTTCCGGCTTCAATGCGCTTCACCGCCAGCATCTCGGGCTTGCTGCCCCACGATGCGTTGCTGATGGAGACATCGCTGAGCACGATGGCAGGCGTAAGCGAGATCGACAGCTTAATGTCGCCGATCTTCACCTCACGGCCGGTGGCGGCCTTGGCCTGGTCCTGGATCAGGCCTTTGTATTGACTGACATCGAAGGTGGCGAGAAAGACGACGAGGCCGAGAATGACAACGACCACAACGCCGGCGATGATCTTGAGGGCCTTCATGACGCACCTCGATGCTAAAAAACTAAGAACGGGACGTTAGCTGCTCCATAGCGTGCAAAACTTCGTCCATGCGATCAACTATCTTATGCGCCCCGAATTCGGTTAATTCGCTTGCAGGGTGATTTCCCCAACTGACCCCCAAGGCGTGGGTTTTGGCCGAAAGCGCCATGCCAATGTCGTAGACCGTATCGCCGATCATCACGGTTTTGTCGGGTGCAGCACCCGTTTCGCTCATGGCTTGGAAAAGCATCCCAGGGTCGGGCTTACCGGGAGCGACATCGGGCGTCTGGATCGTGACAAAACGACCGACAAGGCCATGATGGTTGAGGAGGAAATCGACACCCTTACGGCCCTTGCCGGTGGCAATGCCAAGCAGGTATCCGGCCCTTTCCAGGGCATCGAGGGCGGGGTGAGTGCCGTCGAACAGGGTTTCGACGTGCCCAGATTGTTCGCGCCAGTCAGAGAAGAGTTTTCGATAAACACGGTCGGCTTCCGCATAGGTCTTGGCATCATGGCCAGGAAACAACGTTGCCAAGGCCATGTCCAAAGACAATCCGATGACTCTTGGGATCGCCTCGGGCGCAGGCGCGGGAATATTTAAGATTCGCGCGGTTTCGGTCACGGCACGCGCGATGTGGCCAACGCTATCAACCAGCGTGCCATCCAGATCGAAGACGGCGAGTTTAATGGGCTTGGACACGGTTGCGGCCCAGCCTAATTGATCTCATCGCCTTCGCGTTCTTCAAACGCGAGGACTTTGAAGATCTTTTTCATGTGCTCGGGCAACGGCGCTTTGATGGTCACGGATTTGCGGCCAGACAACGGCACCGTCAGCGAACGCGAATGCAGGCACAGTTGCTGACCCATGCCTTCCAGCATGCCTTCTTCCTGCATCTTGGGGGCGCCGTATTTGCCATCGCCGACAATGGGCGCATTGATGATGGCACAGTGTGCGCGCAGCTGGTGCGTGCGGCCCGTGCGTGGCATCAACGCCAGCCATGTGAACTTGGCGCCGGCTTGCGACACCGTCACATAGTCGGTGACAGCCTTGCGGCCCTCTTCGTCGTCCCACTTCATTTTCTCAAAACCCGGCCCACCCTTTTTGGCCAGCGAGGCGTCGATCGTTCCGGCGGGATACTGTGGGCGGCCGTGCACCAGCGCCCAGTACACTTTATCCATCTCGCGTTCCTGGAACACTTCGCCCAGACGCTTAGCCGCTTGCGCGGTGCGCGCCAAAATCAGCACGCCCGAGGTATCGCGGTCCAACCGGTGTACCAGGCGCGGGCGTTCCTTGGCATCGAACTGAAGTGCATCCAACATACCGTCGATATGACGCGTGGTTTTGCTGCCGCCCTGAACGGCCAAGCCTGCCGGCTTGTTGATGGCGATCATTTCCTCGTCTTTGTAGATGACGAGCGATTGCATGAAGGCTGCATCTTTGGGTGATACTTTGCTCCGCGGTTTTTTTGCGTCACCAGTCTGCGCGGTACTCTCACCCAGTGGCGGCACGCGCACAGTCTGGCCCACCTCAAGCCGGGTGTTGGCCTTAGCCCGCGCGCCATCCACACGAATTTGCCCGGTGCGCAGTAATTTTTCCAAACGGCCATGCGTCAGCGCCGGATAGCGGCGCTTGAACCAGCGGTCCAGTCGCATATCGGCTTCGTCTTTGCCGACCGTTGTTTGATGAACCCCAGCCACGGTACTTATTCTTTCGTTTTGCTTTGTTTTTGGGCTCTTAACTTAGCCCAATATTCCAAGCGTTTGTTGATTTCCCGCTCAAAGCCGCGCTCTCGCGGCTGGTAGAAAGCCTCGCGGGGCATGCCGTCCGGGAAATAATTCTGGCCCGAAAAGCCGTCTTCCGTCGCGTGGTCGTACGCGTAACCCGCCCCGTAGCCAAGCCCTTTCATCAATTTCGTCGGCGCATTGAGAATATGCTTGGGTGGCATCAGCGAGCCAGTCCGGCGCGCTGCGTCACTGGCCGCCTTATAGGCCTCGTAGGCCGCGTTGGATTTGGGCGCAGTACCCAGGTAAATCACCAGCATGGCGATGGCCAGATCACCTTCGGGCGAACCCAAACGGTCATAGGTTTCCCACGTGGCAATAGCGGTTTGCAGCGCTTGCGGATCGGCCATGCCGATATCTTCCACCGCGAACCGTGTCAGGCGACGCAGCAAATACGCCGGGTCTTCGCCCGCATCAAGCATGCGGCTGACCCAGTACAGCGCCGCATCGGCATCGGACCCACGCAAGGATTTATGCACGGCGCTGATGAGGTTGTAGTGCTCCTCGCGGTCCTTGTCGTACACGGGTGCGCGGCGCTGCACGATGCTGGGCAGGTCGGATGTATCAAGAAGCTGCTTCGGCGGGGGCAGCAGGAACAAATCTTCCGCCAGCGTCAGCATGTGGCGGCCATCGCCGTCGGCCATGGCGCGTAACGCGGCACGCGCGGCCTCGGTCAGCGGCAACGTGCGGCCTGTGATTTCTTCGGCGCGAACCAACAACTTTTCCAACGCGGCATCGTCCAAGCGGCGCAACACGAACACCTGACAGCGCGACAGCAAGGCGGCATTCAGTTCAAACGAGGGGTTCTCGGTGGTGGCGCCGACCAGAGTGATGGTGCCGTCTTCCACAAACGGCAGGAAACCATCCTGCTGCGCGCGGTTGAAGCGATGGATTTCATCCACGAACAAAAGTGTGGCCTGGCCTTTGCGCCGTCTTTGGGTTGCCGCATCAAACGCTTTGCGCAAATCGGCAACGCCCGAGAACACCGCCGACAAAGGCTGGAAGAATAAGTTTGTATCTTGCGCCAGAAGGCGCGCGATGGTGGTTTTGCCGCAGCCCGGCGGCCCCCACAGAATCATCGACGGCACGCGCCCCACGGCCAGCATGCGCCCCAAGGGCGCTTCAGCACCCAACAGATGATCCTGCCCCACCACGTCCGACAATGTTTTGGGGCGCAAGCGATCCGGCAGCGGACGGCTCGCGTCCGGCACGTTTTGAATCTGCTCCGCTTCGCCAAAAAGATCGGACACTAAGCATTAGTCCTTGATTGTAGATTGCAAAATCTGGCCGTTGCGGTTCAGTGAAATCTTCCACGGCCCCGGTTTTTGCACAGCGCTCTTCATCTGCTCAACCGATGTGATATTCACATCATTAATGTCGAGCACGCGGTCGCCAGGGCGGATCCCAATGCCCGCGGCAAGACTATTGCCCTGCACGTCGATCACCAACACGCCGGTTTCGTTGAACTCGACCTTCATTTCATCGGCCACGGCTGGGTTGAGGTTCACCACCGTGGCACCCGAGAACGGCTGACGCCCCGCCAGCGTGGTTTTCTGGCGCGGCGGATCATCCGGCGGGGCTTCCAGCTTGATCGTGAAATGCTTCTCGGCCCCGCTGCGGTTCACGCGCACATCAACGCTGTCACCTAATGGAACTGTGGCCAGCACATAACGGAACTCATCGACATCATTGATGCTCTTGCCGTTCACCGACAACACAACATCGCCCACCATCAAACCGCTGCGGGCCGCAGGGCTTTTGGGCACAACACGTTCCAGCACCAAACCCGAGGGCCGCGCCAGATTGAGCGTGCGCGCAAGATCGGGCGTAATGGTCTGGCCGTTGGCCCCCAGCCACGGGCGAATGACTTTACCCTCGGACAACAGCGAGGCGACAACATTGCGCGCGAGGTTCGCGGGGATCGCAAATCCGATGCCGATGCTGCCGCCGCTTTGCGAGAAGATGGCGGTGTTAATGCCGATCAAACGGCCGTCCGAGGAAATCAGTGCACCGCCCGAGTTGCCGGGGTTGATGGCCGCATCGGTCTGAATGAAGGATTGCACATCGGCGACACCGACGTTGGTGCGCGCAAGCGCCGAGACAATCCCCGACGTTACGGTTTGACCGACACCGAAAGGATTGCCGATAGCCAGCACCAAGTCGCCCACCTCAATGGCATCGGAATTGGCAAGATCGAGCGCCGGCAGGGTTTCGTTTTCGATCTTCATGCGCAGCACGGCAATGTCGGTGCGGTCATCGCGGCCGATTACCGTTGCTTCAAACTCGCGGCGATCCGACAAAACGACCGTGATCTGATCGGCGTTGGCGATGACATGGTTGTTGGTCAGCACGATACCGTTCGATCTGATGATCACACCCGAGCCCAGGGAGTTTTCAACGCGCTCGCGATTGCCGAATTGCTGTTCGAATTGTGGCCCGAAGAACTGGCGGAAGAACGGATCGTTGAACAACGGCGAGCCTTGCTGGCGCACGACACGCTTGGTGTAGATATTCACCACCGCCGGGCTGGCTTTTTTGACAACCGGCGCAAACGTCAGCGAGACTTGCTCGCGCGTTTTTGGAACTGTTGTCTCCTGCGCCTGAAGCACGGCGGGGCTTAACCCTGTAAGCAAGGCAGCGAGAACGGGAACTTGGCGTAAAAATCGCATCGGCAACATTCCGGACCTGTGATGACGGCTTGGGCCTGCCCTAGATGGGATGGCGCGCCGTGTTTAGCCAGTCTCGCTTATAGCGCTGCCGCGAGGCCGGGTGTACCCCGGGAAAATGGCGGAAATCCTAGGATTTTTGAGGCTTAGGCGGGCCTGGAAAGCGCATCGCCGTCCACACGAATGCGGCCGTCATCAGCGTATCCAGAGGGTAGGTCAAAAACGGCCCGACCAGGCTGGATGGCACCGCAGTCCCGGCCATGAACAACACCGCACTGAGGCCCAGCCACGGCCACCCGCGCGCAGCCCACATCAACACGCCCATGGTCGAGACGCACAGAAAGATCAGCGGAATTGCGGGCGAGAATGAACCGCCGCCCAGCCCCTCTTCACCCGGCACGCAGGCTTGCCCCACAGGTACTTTGTTCACATAGCGCAGCGTATCGGCAAAACAGGCGGTGTGATAATCGGCCATGATAGCCCGCGGCACTTCAAGGGCCACGAACACAACCGCCAACACACAAGCGGCGATCAGCCAGACTTTCGACTGCGCCCATTTAAAGTCGGCTTGCCGCGCCAGCCCGACCACGCCGATCAGCAGCAACGGCATGGTGAGATAAAACCACGAGAAGCGAATGCGGCTCATCAGTTCCAGCGTGGGGCTTGCGCCGATCCAGCCGCCAATGGCAACCGTCAGTGCATCGAACCACAACAGCAGCAACAGGATGGCCTGGGTCAAAAGCGCGGTGTTGGTCCGGTCGCGCAGCCACACACGCCACGCCCAAACCAGAAGCGCGACATCAACAACCGTGAGAATGAGCAGCAGGATGGGATACATCTGCTGCTCTTATCACATTTGGCCCGTCACTTTAATGGCCGGTCACCTTAAGCCGCCGCTGCCGCCTGGGCAGCCACGGGCACCTTGGGGCAGCCCGCATACTTAAAGCCGGCGGCAATCAGGCCCATGTTGAAGATCGGCTCGCCGAAGTTGCCCAGGATTTGCGTCCAGCCTGCGCCGGGGAACGCCGGCCCCGAAGCAGCACAGCCAAACATGAACACACAGGCCAACGCCAACCACGGGAACTTGTCTTTCCACCACATCATGAAGCCGATGATCATCAGGGCGATGTTGACGGAAATCGCCGGCAACGGCGACGGTTGGGCCTGCTTCAAAGGCTCGCCCATGCCTTCGCAGATCTGACCCGCGGGCACGTTGATGACCAGGCGCAAGGTGTCGCCGTAACAGGCCGGCTGGAAGGTGACCTGCCAGATGTAAGGCACATCCTCGATCATGAAAAAGACCGCGATCAGGCAGAAGATCGCAGTGACGACCTTGTATTGCGCCCATTGGAAGCCAGCACGCCGCGCCAGCGCCACGGCGACAATCATCAGCAGCGGAACGGTCTGCCAGTGCCAGTAAAAGCGCAAGTACGTCATGGCGGTCATAACCGGCCCCTCGCCGACGGTGCGCCCGACTGCGATGG
>JAEUKL010000397.1 GCA_016793005.1 Rhodospirillaceae bacterium
CATAGGGTGGATTGGCCAGGATCAGATCGTACTTTTTGCCCTTCAAGGGGGCGAACAAACTGCCTTTATGCAGTCGTATGCGTTTACCTAGCTTCTTCTCGGACACATTGAGCTTCGCGACTGCTAGGGCGTCTTTCGACACGTCGGTCGCATCGACCAATGCATTGGGGAAGATCATCGCTGCCAGAATGGCCAGGCAGCCCGAGCCCGTGCAGATGTCGGCGACGCGCTTCAATTTCTTGGGCGCAGGTACGAAATTCGCTCCAGGCCCGACGATATGGTCGCTGAACAGCAGTTCACCGATAAACGAGCGCGGCACGATAGTGCGCTCATCGACTTTAAAGGGAATGCCCTGAATGTAGGCGCGGCCCACAAGGTACGAGGCAGGCTTGCGCGTGCTGATGCGTAAATTCACCAGCTGATTGACGCGCAGGTACTGCATGGGCGTCAGCTTCTTGTCGATAAATTTATTCAGCTTGTCGATGGGCAGACCCAGACCTTCAAGCATCAGGAAGGCCGCTTCATCCAGCGCATTGTCGGTTCCGTGACCATAGGACAACTCGGCCGCATCAAGCCGCTTTACAGCCGAGGTCAGCGCATCGCGGAAGGTGAGGGGCTTTGCCACGGGGTCCCAGTGCTAGAACTTGGTCTGGGGCAGCGGTACGGGCTGAGACAAGCGTTCCATGCGCAGGTATTGCGCCAGAATGTGCATCAGCGACTGATGCAGATCTTCGGAAATGCCGTAGTTCTCGACCGGCACATAAATGTTCACGTCGGACAAATCGCGCGCCTTGCCGCCGTTAAAGCCGGTCAGGCTGATGCTCGACACACCTTCGCGCTTGGCCCATTCGAGGGCAGACACGATATTGGGCGAATTACCCGACGAGGAAATGGCGAACACGCAATCGCCGGGTTTCGCCAAACTTTCCAGCTGGTAGGTAAAAATCTGCTCGAACGAGATGTCATTCCCGATAGCAGTAATCATCGCGTTATTGCTGGCCAGGCTGCACACCTGCGGACGGCGCGTGGTGCCGGTGCGGCCACCTTTCAAGTGATCGCACATCAGGTGGTCGGCCATGGAGGCTGAACCGCCGTTGCCGATGGCCCAAAGACGGCTACCGCGATCATAGACTTTGCTGAGAAGGGCTGCGGCATCAGCCACAGTCTTCAAATCAATGCGGGACATGGCATCCCGCATTGCTTCGAAATATTTGGCGGCGTAGGTGGCGGCGTCTTTGATTGTCTCAGACGGAAATTGAACAGGCAAAGACGCGCTCATTTACACACTCAGGTTAAGCGCCTGATTTTAGACGCCCGGTTTAAACACTAGGATTCCACACATCGCCGCCGTTGTTGACGCGGGCGCGCACTTGTTCGCGCTGGTCCAGCATCGGCTTGGGCATACGTGTACCATAGCGCGAGAACAAATCCGACTGGTCATCGAGTTCGCGCAAAGCCGCCACGCGCTCAATTTCCATCAATTTGTCGAACTTGGTGGCTTCGAACGGCATGCCGTCCCAGGTCAGGTCGGCGTAACGCGGCGTTTTGCCGAAGGGCCCTTCGACGGCGCCCGAGCGGCCATGGACGCGGTCCACAACCCACTTCAGTACGCGCATGTTCTGGCCGTACCCGGGCCACATAAATTTCCCATTTTCGTCACGGCGGAACCAGTTGACGCGGAAGATCAAGGGCGGGTTCTTGATCTTGCTCTTCAAGGCCAGCCAGTGATTCCAGTAATCGGCCATGTTGTAGCCGCAGAAGGGCAACATCGCCATCGGGTCGCGGCGGACAGCCGCTTGGTTCACCGCAGCGGCAGTTGCTTCCGAGCCCATGGTGGCGGCCAAATACACGCCATGATCCCAATCGAAGGATTCTAGCACGAGCGGGAAAGTGTGGCTCAAGCGACCGCCGAACAGGAACGCCGAGATCGGCACGCCTTTCGGGTCATCCCAAGACGGATCCAGGTTCGGGCATTGCGTGGCTGGTGCCGTGAAGCGCGCATTGCCGTGGGCGGCGACGCGGCCGCTATCGGGTGTCCAGTCTTTGCCCTGCCAGTCGATCAAGTGCGCCGGCGGGGTGTCGGTCATGCCTTCCCACCACACGTCGCCATCGTCGGTCAGGGCGACGTTGGTGAAGATCACGTTCTTCTCAAGCAGTTTCATCGCCGACGGGTTGGTCTTGGTCGACGTACCCGGCGCCACACCGAAGTAACCGGCTTCCGGGTTGATGGCGTACAGGCGGCCATCTTTGCCGGGCTTCAGCCAGGCAATGTCGTCACCGACGGTCCAGGCCTTCCAGCCTTCGAAACCTTGCGGCGGAATGATCATGGCCAGGTTGGTCTTGCCACAGGCCGACGGGAAGGCGGCAGCCACATAGGTCTTTTCACCCTTGGGCGATTCCAGGCCGACGATCAGCATGTGTTCGGCCAGCCAGCCTTCTTCGCGCGCCATCACCGAGGCAATGCGAAGCGCGAAGCACTTCTTGCCCAAAAGCGCGTTACCGCCGTAACCCGAACCGTAAGACCAGATCGCGTGTTCTTCGGGGAAGTGCACGATGTACTTCGTGCTGTTGCACGGCCACGGCACATCTTTCTGGCCCGGAGCCAGCGGCGCGCCAACGGTGTGCAGGCAGGGGACGAAATCGCCGTTGTCGCCCAGCACGTCCAGCACCTTCGCACCCATACGGGTCATGGTGCGCATGCTGACGGCAACATAAGGCGAGTCAGAAATTTCAACGCCGATATGGGCTATGTCTGAGCCCAAGGGGCCCATGCTGAAGGGGATCACGTACATGGTACGGCCACGCATGCAGCCATCAAACAGACCCTTCAGGGTCTTCTTCATTTCTTCA
>JAEUKL010000399.1 GCA_016793005.1 Rhodospirillaceae bacterium
GAGCGGCCGCGCGTGGCGGTCAGATACTTTTTCAAGGTCTGCGCAATCTCAGGCTGCTGTGTAAACCGTACGGCCCACATTTCGTATTCAACGAGTGATGACGCGATCAAGTCCGGCACACCGGCCATTTTCACCAGGCTCGCGCCCAGCCTGCCGGCATAGGTGCGCCCCGTACACGTCAGCACCGGCACACCGGCGAACAGCGCATCCACGGTGCTGGCGTTACCATTGAAGGGCAACGTATCCAGCACACAGTCGGCCACAGCCAAGCGCGCAATGTGCGCGTCATGCGGCGCGGGGCCAGCAAAAATCAGGCGATCAAGCCCGATGCCGCGTTGCGCGGCATACGCCGTCAGGTTTTCGGTCTGGATTGACGTTTCCGACATTAACCACAACACCGCGTTGGGGGCGTTGCGCAAGATGTTCAGCCAGACATCAAAAATATCCGGGTTAAGCTTGGGGGCACTGTAAAAAGCCGCGAACACAAATGCATTTGGTGCGATGCCGCCCAAGCCCACGTCAGCGCGGGTCAGCGTTGGGGGCGCCGTGCGTTTGCGGTCAGTGACCGTATAGCCGTCGGGCATGAAGATGATTTTTTCCGCGTACGACGCGAGATCGCCTTCAGGGATAACCGTGGCATCGGCGACAACATAATCCAGCACGTTCTGGCCCAATGTTGCGGGGTAGCCGAACAAACCGATTTGCACAGGCGCAATGCGGCTGACGAAAATGCCTGGGCGCGCATCAGGCCCATAACCAGCCAAATCCACCGCGATATCCAGATCCATGTCGCGCGCGGCCTTAACGACATCAGGATCCGACACGTGAGATACATCAATGAACTGATCGAAGATGCCTTCCAGACGCTTGCGCCACGGATCATCGATCTGCACGCCGTATGAGAAACCATACACTTCGAATTTGGAGCGATCAGTCCCCTCAACGATGCGCGCCAACGCCATAGCGATGTGGTGCGTGCGGAAGTGCGGCGAAAAATATCCGACACGGATTTTTTCACCGTAACGCTTGCGGTCAACGAACGGCAACATCGGCAGCGTGAACTTGGTGCGCGCATAGATATCGGCGCAGAGGCGTAACTGGTCCAGGGATGCGGGCAAGTGCAGCAGCGTGTGGGGCGCTGTTACCAGTTCACCTTTATCAATGCGGCTTAAAATATCGTCGGTGTCGTCGTCGAACGACTCCCACGCGCAGAAGTCCATCTTGGCTTTCAAGGCAGCCCCCAGCACATAAGGATGTGATGGGTTCAGGGCCGAGGCGTTCTGGAAGCTGTCACGCGCCTCGATCCATTGCCCGAGATCCTGCTGCACCAAGCCAAGCAGGTAATGATATTCAGGATTTTCAGGATGCAGCGTTGTCGCCAGCGAGAAGCTGTGAGCCGCCTGCGCAAGCTGTTGAAGCTTGTATAGAACCTGCCCGCGATACGCTTGAATCAAGGGGTCTTCCGGCTGCAAGGCCATCGCCCGGTTGAGATCGGACAGCGCCAGTTGCAGATTCTCGCACCGGGCATGATAGACGCCGCGCGCCACCCAGTTATCGGAACCTTCCGGTCCCAATTCGACCGCGCGGTCCAGTGACGGCAGCACATCATCCAACCGGTTCAAGCCCAGCATTGCCGACGCAAAATCCACGTGGTAGCGCGGATTGGCGGGGTCGAGTTCAATCGCACGTGCAATCCGGTCGGCGCTGGCCCCGAAATTCCGGCGCACCTGCGCAATCACACCCCACAGATGATGCGCATCGGCCGCCATCGGCTCTTCGGCGATCACCTCACGGTAGAGGACCTCGGCCAATTCCAACTGCCCGGCGCGGTGCTGCGCCAGGGCATTGTCGAGTTTACGGGCAATTGCGGGTGAAAGAGCCACGAGCCGTCTTTATCCTTTGTCCACGCTACTTGATCCGCTCCGCTAGCGGGCTGCGGCGGGCAGGCCAAAGCCCCCGACCGGGATCGTAACAGCCCCATCGCCCATGCTGGCAATGAACGCGCGGCCCTTACTAATGGCCTCGCGCACCGCAGGCAATGACAACGATGCGTCATGGCTGGCCTTACTGTCCCACACTTCGGTGACCCAGATGGCGTTGGGATCAACCATATCCTTGGCCACCACGTAATTAAGGCAGCCAGGCATGTCATTCACGCCTTGAAGGAGCAGTTCAATAAACGCGTCGCGTTGACCAGGGATCGTATTGATTTTGCCAATCAAGCCATAGAGTTCGCCGGCCGCTGCGGGTGTGGTTGCGATGCCGCCCCACATCACCAAGCTCGCCGCGACGATGACATTGAAAATTCTGCCCATGGTCCCCAGCCCTCCGGTATGTACGGCCCCCGTGCCATGTAGAAACGCTAAGGACCTTCAGCAAGCCCCTTGATGACAACACGACAGAAGCATGAAATGCAATGGCATGGGACGTCATCAGCCTTGCGCCGGCAAGGCTTGCCATGGAACGCTGGCCGTAATCAGATACCCGACATAAAGGCATGCCCACGATGGATCTATCGGCCACATACGCCGCAAAACGCATGACGGCCACGCAAGCGGTGGCCGATATCCCCGCCGACAGCAATATTGCACTGGCCATGGCGATAGGCGCGCCGCCCGCCTTAATGGCTGCGCTGGCAGATCGGGTTACGGCGGGCAATCTGACTAACCTGCGCCCCTGGTATTTTCATTCGATGGCGCACGCCGGTAATACGCTGCTGCGTGCGGATCTGCTTGATCGCGTTCGCCCGCACTGCATGTTCCTCAGCAGTATTGAGCGCAATCTCATAAAAACCGCCGGAGCGAAAAGCCCGGGCGCAAATACGCCGTCGCCCATCGCGTTCGTGCCGGTGGCTTTCAGCGATTCATCGCGCATGCTGTCGCAAGATATCGACCTTGAATGTTTTATGGTGACAGTCTCGCCCATGGACCGCCACGGCTGGTTCAGTTTCGGCACCAACAACGATTACGCCACAACAGTGGCCCGTTCGGCCAAACGGCTGATTGTCGAGGTGAACGCGAACATGCCACGCGTGTTTGGCGAATCCCCGCTGCATATTTCCGAGATCGACGCAATTGTTGAGAACGACATTCCCCTACTGGACTGCGCGGAGCCACTGCCCAGCGCGGTCGACGACGTCATCGCCGCAACGATTGCGGACTTAATCGACGACAAAGCCTGCATCCAGATGGGTATTGGCGCGCTGCCTAACGCCGTGTGCAGCAAACTCGGCAGGCGCAAAGATTTGGGGATTCACACCGAACTGATGACCCCGGCCCTGGCGCGGCTTATTCAGTGCGGTGCGGTGACCAACCGCTACAAGACAACCTATCCTGGGCGCAGCGTATTCACGTTCGCCATGGGCGACCGCGCCTTCTACGACTTTCTGGACGACAACCCCTCCATGCACAGCGCGCCGGTGCATGTGGTGAATGACCCGCGCCACATCGCCAAGAACGACAATGTTGTGTCGGTGAATGCGACACTGCAAGTCGACCTGGGCGGGGCTTGCAACTCCGAACATGTGCTCGGCCGCCAATACAGCGGTGCGGGCGGACAGCTTGATTTTGTGCGCGGCGCGCGGGCCTCGAAAGGCGGCAAGTCGATCATCGCCTGCCACTCAACCGCCTTGGACGGCACAGTGTCGCGCATTGTCCCGCAGCTTCAGGGCCCGGTGACAACACCGCGCAATGACACGCATATCATCGTCACCGAGTATGGCTGGGCAGACCTGACGGGGCTCACGATCCGGCAACGCGCCGACGCGCTTGTGAAGCTGGCCCACCCAAAGTTCCGAGATGCGTTGGCTGAACAGGCGCGCAGCTTATAGGCGCGATATTTGAATAGGCGGTTTTGGCGCTACTTCATTTGCGATGTGAAAAACCGAATCAGAAGATCCGCCGACAGCAACGTCATGCCCCGATCAAAATCGAAGGCATGACCCAGCCCCGTGAAAATGTGCAATTCAACCTTGGTCCCGTGCGCGGTGAGTTTTTGATGAAGCGCATAGGTTTGCGCTACAGGCACGCGCGCATCGGCATCGCCGCTGAGCAACAGCACAGGCGCTGAGCACCCCTGAATGTGAGAAAGCGGACTGGCAGCGCGCAACTTTTCGGGCGTCGCATCGCCACCCATGAGGGGATCAAGCGTGTCATTGCCCCCTTTGTGGTAGAGGTCCTCTAAATCCGTTGGCGGATAAAACGCACAAATGGCCGCCACCTTTTCGCGCGTGAGGCCCGTCATCAGTGCTAAATGCCCCCCCGAGGAGTTGCCCGAAATACCGATGCGGTTAGGGTCCACGTTGTAAGTCGCCGCGCTGGCCCGCAGCCATTGCACGGCAGCGCTCACATCATCCAACTGGGCCGGCCAAATCGCCTGACTGCTCCAGCGGTAGTCCGTGGCCACGCACACAATGCCCGCCTTGGACAGTTTGATGCCGTAGGCTTTCTGCTGCGTCTTATCGCCGGTGCTCCAGCCGCCGCCAAACACAAGAACTACGGCAACGCGTGGGCTTTGGCCGTCATCTTGCGGCAAGTACAGATCGGCTTTCAGATCGCCATGGCCAAAGGGAACGTTATCGACAATCTGAATATCCATCGGCGTAGTCCTTTAATTGGCTGAGCT
>JAEUKL010000415.1 GCA_016793005.1 Rhodospirillaceae bacterium
GCCGCAGACACTCGATGAGATCGTCGTCGTGGGGTCGCGCCTCAAGACCGACCGCGCAAGTTTGCCGTCTCCGGTGGTGACAATCTCGGCGGCCGATATCGCGGCCGCGGGCTTCACCACGCCCGCCGATATCGTGCGCACGCTTTCGGTCAATGCGGGTTCTGAATTCAACACCGATGTGTTTACGCAAAATCTGTCGGTCGGTACGTCGAACTTCAATTTGCGCGGGCTGGGTCTGAACGCCACGCTGGTGCTGCTGAACGGCAAGCGCCAAACGATTTCAGGTGGCTTGGCGGATGACGGCTCAACCTTTGTTGACTTGAACGCGCTGATCCCGTTGATCGCGCTGGAGCGCTTAGACGTTCTGAAAGACGGTGCGGCGGCATTGTACGGCACCGATGCGGTGGCCGGTGTTGCTGATTTTGTGACGCGCAAAAATTTCAGCGGCGTTGAAGCGCAAATTGACTACGCCAATACCGCGCACTCATCGCAGGATGATCTGACGGCGTCGGTTATCGTTGGCGGCGGGAATGACAAGGCCCACGGTATGCTGGCTGCGAGCTACCTGCGCCGGTCATGGTTGCCGGCGACTGATCGTGCGTACACGGCGGGCAAAGCATTCTCATCGTACGGCCAGCCGGGCGCATTCATTTTGCTGGAACGTTCGCCGGTTTATCCGGACTTGCCGTTTGGGCTGGTCAACAATCAACCCATCATCGACCCTAGTTGTGCGGCCAACGGCGGTATTCCCAATCCACGCAATCCGCAGCCTGCGGGTGTCACAAGCGGCGTGGTCGGCACCTGCCTGTTTGATTTTTCATCGTACTATCACCTTGTGCCGCGGGAACGCCGCTGGAACGCCTATGGCAGCGGCGAGTTGAACATAAATGATGACGTGACTTTATATTCGGAAGCGGCCTACGCCTGGAATGGCGTGTGGCGCGGGACCTCGCCGTCGTTTCCGTTGCTGAATTCACCCATCGTTCCGGCCACCAATCCCGGCAATATCTACAAAGTGCCCGTGTTGTTCCTGGGTCGTGCCCAAGGGGCTGCCGCGGGGGCCGATCTGGTCCGGCACCAGTCAGAAACCTGGCGCGGTGTGGCGGGAGCCAAGGGCGAAGTTCATGGCTGGTCGTGGGATGCCGCCGCCACCCACAGCGAAAACAATTTCTATGTGGGCATCAACAACGATCTCACCAGCCGTTTTGTCGCGGCCCTCAACGGGCGCGGCGGGCCCAACAACAATCAATACTTCAATCCATTTGGTTCGGCTTTGCGCGCTACACCGGGCCAGGCCACCTACAATGATCCGGCGGTGATTGACGATTTCAACTCGACCATCACCTACAACTACCGCACGCGACTGACGACGCTGGATGCCAGCATCAGCGGCGATGTGTTCGAGACAAAATATGGCGCGTGGGGCATGGCCACGGGCGGGCAATATCGCCATGAAAAAGTGACCGGCGATCTGGACGATCAATTTAATGCCGAGAACTACATTTTCTTTGTCGGCGGGCCCGACTTTGGCGGGGCGCGCGATGTGTGGGCGGCATTTACGGAAGCGCGCGGGCCGATTGTGCCGACGCTTGAGGCACAGATTGCCGTGCGCCACGAAAACACCGATGGTGAATTTTCATCGACCGATCCAAAATTCGGTCTGACCTGGACGCCGTTGGACTGGCTGCGCGCACGCGGTACGTACGGAACCGCGTTCCGTGCGCCGTCGATCTTCCAGGCCTATTCAATCCAAATGGTGCAGCAGGATATTCTTGATCCGCTGACGGGCACGCGCGGGTTCCGTGCCGTAAGGACGGTCGGTGCGCCGACCTTGAAGCCCGAGCAGGCCGATACCTCAAATTTGGGCCTTACGTTGACGCCGTTTGATGGGTTCTCGGCGTCGGTGGATTACTGGCGTTTTGATTACACCGACATCATTATCAAAGAAGGCGCGCAAGCGCTGGTGAACGCTAACCCCAACAGTTCGCGGATCACACGCGCGTCGGGGCAAATTCTGCGCATCGACACCAGTTATATCAATGCGTCGAAAGCGCTGACCGATGGCCTGGATCTGTCGGTGCGCCAAAGCTGGTCCACATCAGGGTTAGGTGATTTCCAAGTGGGGGCCGAGGCCACCTGGATCAGTCGCTTCATCATCCAAGACACGCCCACATCTGCGCCGCGGAATGTGGCGGGCAATCGCAACTACAACAACTTCGCGCGCTCATTACCAAATTGGCGCGGCAATACCTCGCTGAGTTGGACGTTGGATCAGCACAATGCCACAGCGACAGTTCGATATACGGGCGCTTACGACGACGATCAGAACGCCAACCGCCGCATCAAAAGCCAGACAACGCTGGATCTTCAGTATGGCTACGCCTTCAGCGGCAGCCTGCTGGGCGATGCGCGCAACGTGGCTTTAAGTGTCGGGGCGCTTAACGTTTTCAACCAGGATCCGCCCAACGTCATTACAAATGCGGGCTATGACAGCAAGATCGCCGATCCGCGCGGCCGGGTGCTCTATGTTCGGCTTAAGACCGCCTGGCAGTAAAGAAAAGCGGGGCATTCTTGGCGGGCGGCCCCGCGTGGCATATATGACCCATATATGAGTGAGGGGCGATATAGCGCCTCTGCGAGGGAAAAATGGCACGCACGCTTTACGACAAAATCTGGGACGCGCACGTCGTTCATCAGTACGACAACGGCGACTGCATTATCTATATCGACCGCCAACTGGTGCATGAAGTCTCCAGCCCCTTGGCCTTTGAAGGCCTGCGTGTGGCGGGCCGTCCCGCGCGCCGCCCGGATGCAGCGCTGGCCACGCCCGACCACAACGTGCCGACAACGCCCGATCGCCTGACCAAGATCGACGACCCAGAGTCGGTGCAGCAGCTGGAACTGCTGGTCACCAACATCAAGCAATACAAAGTGCCTTACATCCCCATGGAAGATGAACGCCAGGGTATCGTGCACGTCATTGGCCCCGAGCAGGGGTTAACACTGCCCGGTGTTACGCTGGTCTGCGGGGATTCGCACACCACCACCCATGGCGCGTTTGGCGCGCTCGCGTTCGGGATCGGGACGTCCGAGATCGAGCACGTGCTGGCCACGCAAACGCACGTGATGAAGCGCTCGAAAACCATGCGCGTGAACATCGAGGGCAAGCTGGGCCTCGGCGTGACCGCCAAAGACATGGCGCTGGAAGTGATCGCGCGGTTGGGCACGGCTGGTGCGACGGGCCATGCGGTGGAATACGCAGGCTCGGCCGTGCGTGACCTTTCCATGGAAGGGCGCATGACGCTGTGCAACCTCACCATCGAAGCGGGCGCGCGCACCGGCATGGTGGCGCCCGACGAAAAAACATTCGCCTACGTCAAAGGCCGCCCCATGGCGCCCAAGGGTGCGGACTGGGATAAGGCGCTTGCGTATTGGCGCACGCTGTTTACCGATGCGGATGCCAAATTCAGTTCTGAAATTACTATCAAGGCCGAGGACATTCCGCCGCGCCTGACCTGGGGCACCAGCCCGGAAGACTCGTTGCCCGTCACAGCCGTGGTGCCGTCGCCTGCCGACTATGCCGACGTGAACAAGCGCGTCGCTGTCGAGCGCTCGCTTGCGTACATGGGCTTGAAGCCCGGCGAGAAGCTGACCGACATGAAGATCGACCGCGTGTTCATCGGCTCGTGCACCAACAGCCGCATCGAAGACTTGCGCGCTGCGGCCAGTATCGTGAAGGGCAAGCACATTGCCGGCCATGTGAAGGGCATGATTGTGCCGGGCTCGGGCCTGGTGAAGAAGCAGGCCGAGCAGGAAGGTCTGGACAAAATCTTCACCGCTGCCGGTTTTGAATGGCGCGAGCCGGGCTGCAGTATGTGCGTAGGGATGAACCCCGATCAGCTGGCCCCGTTTGAGCGCTGCGCCGCCACGTCGAACCGCAATTTCGAAGGCCGCCAGGGCAAGAATGGCCGTACCCACCTGATGAGCCCGGCCATGGCTGCGGCCGCGGGGATCGCGGGCCATGTGGTTGATGTGCGGAGCCTCGGTTAACTACGGCTTTTGCGTAATCTCAAGGCGTGCTGAACCCGAGTTGCCTAAAAACGGAGGCTCGGGCACCATAGCGCCCGGCCTTTCGTTTTTTCAGGGGTGCTCCATGACGCGTGCATTGAAAGCGGTTTTGTCCGCAGCTGTGCTGATGGCTTCAAGCGTGTCGGCGTTTGCCGCCGATCCATTTTCGCGCGCTGTGTTTGATCAAAACACCATGCAGGGCTGGCAGCGTTCCACTGGCGCATCGGCCATGGCGTACGGCACCGTGAAATTCCACCCCACAAAATCCGATGCCGAGCCTGCCAAATTTGGTGTGGCCATGACGGCGCCCTATCGTGTGAATGGTGCGGGCGTACTGTTGCGCACGGAAGCGCCCAAGCTGATGGATTTCAGTTTCAATACCCGCAGCTTTGACGGCACCTGGGGCTCGTCATTGAAACTGGGCGCCACCCGCGCCTGGACCTACGACCCCTACGCCAAGGCCGGCGAACAGCACACCAACTTCCTCGACAGCGGCACGTCGTGGATTGTGGTGGGCTTGGCAACCGTGGCCGTGGGTGTGGCTGCCTTCTCCATCATCGATAACGGCACCTGATCCGTATTTTCTTATGCCCGCAGTTACACATGAATTTGTTTTAGCGGCGTTGACGCAAGTCGACACCGGCCACGGCGGCAGCCTTGTCGCCAAGGGTTGGGTGGGCGATGTCGTCACGCGCGACGGCCATGTGCTGGTGACGTTGGAGGTGCCCACCAACCTGGGCCCCACGCTGGAACCGGTCCGCGCCGCCGCTGAGAAAGCTGTGCACGCCATGGCCGGTGTGGTGAGTGCGACGGTGGTCATGACGGCGGGTGATGCCGGCAGCTCCGCCGGGATGTCGCCGCTAGACCGCAAACAGAGTGAAACCTGTTCGGTTCCGGAAGGTGAAGCGAAGCTTGCGACTGAGCCGACACCGATTGATGAATTCATCGCCGCCGTTGAGTTGATCGCGCAGAATCACCCCGATGGTTTGGCGAACCTGGCCGCTTTAGGTTATCGCCAGAATTTCCCCGGCAAGCTGATGCAGCTTTCAAAAGTGCTGACGCCGGTGCTGACGGACCTCATCAGCCGGGCTGAAAAAGGCGATGCGGTTCTGGCTACCCAAAAGCATCACGCCGCTTAATTTCTACAGAGTACGCCCAGAAAAGTTGAAACCTCGCCATCGGTAATGGCGAGGTTTCATCGTCTCTGGCCCAGATCGGGCCCTCCTGCATCTCGGATTGAGAAGGTCCTGAGATGACTCGCACATCCAAAGATGCGCTTCGGTCGGCTCTGCAACGAAGCCGATAAGATGAGTGCAGTCATTTTGACTGCTGATTCGGTGGAGTCATGTGTGTTGGGCATCCTCCCACTACGCCAGTGCCGCCTAGCCCCATGCTGCGGCCTTGGGTTCCGACGATCGGAGGCGATGGGTGTTATGGGGGTGCCTGTGCGTGACAGCGCCCCGCCGTGCTCCTATCCGCCGCGGAACCATAATGTGAATGCTCTGCCTCTGTGCGGTGCACGCGCAACATTGCGCCGCAAAACTCGCCCTTGACCAAAGGGTTAGCCGCAGGCTTGATGCGCGCCGCAACACGCGGACAGAGCCGACTCGCCTGCGCCGCAAAAAATTGTATGCGATGGATTTTGAAGGGGACGATCATGAGCAAGGGTGCGCGTACAGGTTCAAAAATCATGTTGAAGGCTGCCGATGGCCACACCTTCGGCGCCTACAAGGCCGCACCCAAAAATACACCCAAAGGTGGTGTCGTGATCCTGCAGGAAATTTTCGGCGTGAACAGCCACATCGAAGATGTGTGCGAGGAATACGCTGCCGATGGTTACGTGGCTGTGGCCCCGGCGCTGTTTGACCGCGTCGAGAAAGACCTGATCCTGGGCTATACCGAATTTACCCGCGCGCGTGAAATCGTGGGCCAACTCACCGAGGCCATGTTGGTGGCCGACATGCAGGCCGCCATCGATGAATGCGCCAAGGCCGGCTTTGTGGTGCCGATTGGGTATTGCTTCGGCGGGGCCATGGCGTACCTAGCCGCGTGCAAAAACAAAAACGTCGCGGGCGCTGTCGATTACTACGGTACGCGCACCATCCAATACTGCGACACCATGACGCCCGAAGTGCCGGTCATGTATCACTTCGGTGCGAAGGATAAGAGCATTCCGGCGGAAGGCATCGCCAAGATCAAAGCGGCACACCCGGTGGGCACGTACTACATCTACCCGGACTCCGATCACGGTTTTACCTGCGATGAGCGCCCGATGTACGATGCGGCTGCAACCAAACTTTCCAAAGAGCGCACGCTGAAATTCCTGATCGATGTGATGCAATAACACAGCACACGGACCAATCGCGTGTTGCAGGATCTGTTTGGCTTTCCCGATCTCTCAACGGCGCTGATTGTGCTGGTGGGGTTCTTTGCGGCGGGCCTTGCGAAAGGGACGTTCGGCGTCGGTATGCCGTTTTTTGGTATGCCCGTCATGACGTTGGCCATTCCGTTCCAGACGTCGCTGGCCATGTTTGCCGTGCCCAACTTCACCGCCAACTTTCAGCAGATGTTGATGGGCGGAAGCGTCGTCAAAAACTTTAAGCGCTTCGCAGGTCTGCTGGCGCCGATGTTGGCGACGATTCCGTTCTCGGTGCAGTTTCTGGTGAAGGTCGACCAGAATACATGCTTGCTGGTCTTTGGCGTGCTCTCGGCGGTGTTTGCCGGCGTGCAGATGTTTCCGGTGAAATTCACGATTACGCCGGCGCAGGAAAAATGGTTGAGCCCCCTGATGGGGTTGATGGCGGGCGCACTTGCCGGCGTATCGGGCCTCTATGGGCCAGTGCTGATTGTGTATCTCATTGCACTACGCCTGCCGAAGGACGACTTCGTGGCCGTATTGTCGATGATGTACTTCTTGGGTTCTGTTGCGTTGTACTTGGCGTTGGCCGTGACAAATGTGCTGACATTGCAAGTGCTGGCGGCCTCGGCCGTCGGTGCCGTGGTGATCGGCGTTATGGTCCACTATGGTCAATACGTGCGCAAACGCATTGATGATGCCAAATACCGCAAGCTTATTTTGCTGTTGCTGATCGGTATCGGCCTGGAAATGACGTGGCGGGCTTTAAGTTAGTGCGGGCTTTAAGCTAAAGCGCGCGCTGAGTTAAGCTAAGGCACTCAGATATCTTCCGCACCCTGCTTGCGTGCTTCGATCTCATCAAAGCGCGGTAATTGGCCCACGGGCATGGCGGCGGTGCCTTTGCCGCGGAACACGCCGAACAACGTCTTGGCCAGAATTTTCAAATCCAGCCCGAACGAGCGATGCTCGATGTAATAAAAGTCGTGGGTGAACATTTCATCCCACGTCAGCCCTTGGCGGCCATTCACTTGCGCCCAGCCGGTGATGCCGGGCCGCACATCAAGCCGCCGGGCCTGAGCTTCGGTGTAATAGGCCGTGTATTGAGCAGGCAGAGGCCGCGGGCCGACGAAGCTCATGTGCCCCACCAGTACATTGAACAATTCAGGTAAGCGGTCCAGCGCGGACCGTCGCAGCAGATGTGCAAAGCGGTGCGCCCAGCTCTTGGGTCGTGTCTGATCGGCTTTCAGCGTATCGAAAGTCAGAAGGCTGAACGATTTTCCTTTGCGTCCGGCCCGGTTGCGTGTGGCAATCGGCGTCCAGCCTGCCGCCAGGCTGATGATGCAGATCAGCAGCAACAGTGGGGACAAGCCAGCGATCAGCGCCAGCGACAGAAGGATGTCAAAGGTGCGTTTTGCAAAAGCATAGCGGCCCAGCATCACGGTATGGCGTGAGTGCTGGCTTGCCACCTTCTCAAGTGTCTGGCGCATTTCCACAACAACGCGCGCTGTGTTGTGTTTGCCCTGGGCCAATGCAGCCGCCTGCTCGCCAGCACGGCGCAAAGGTTCGGCACTTTGCAGGAAATCTGCCAACTCGCGTGCGGCGGCGTCCGGGTTCCCCAGCGGCAGAACCACACCGGCCTGACGGCCTTCAATCAGTTCGCGCTGCCAGCCGTCACCCAGCACAGCGACAGGTTTGCCTGCCGCCAAAGCTTCGAACACATGACTGCCCGCCTCAAGCCCACCGTTGTGCGTGCGCGGCGGTAAAGCAATCGCAAGCGTTGCGACATTCAACAGCCCGGCCACGGTGCTGCGTGGTTGCACTGGGATAAACCAAACATTTTTTTCCAGGACATCAAGGCGTGCGGCAAAAGCATTTAAGTCCAGCCGGTCACTGCCGTCACCCACGATGGCGAAGTTGAGATCCGGCGCATGGATGCGCGCCGCCGCCGCAATATCCAGCAGGGCCGAGATCTGCCGTCCGCGATTAAGGCTGCCGGCGTAAATCGCCAGGGGCCCGCGCAACAGCTGCGGATACTTTTGCAGCACGGTCAGGGCGGCATCGGAGGATGCGCCCAAGCTAGACGTGTCGCAGCCGTCGGGCGCCACAGAAATCAGGGCCGGCGCAAATCCTTGCGCCTCAAACCAGACTTTGATGTCGGGCGTTGCTGCGAACACGTGTGCGGTTTTCCAGCGCAGTGCGCCCAGCCGCACTTTATCCGCCAGCCGCGAGAACAAGCTTTGCTTTGCGGTATTCGGCTGCACTTCGCGTGCGTCCAGCACCAGCGGCACGCCGGCAAACGCCGCGAACAATGCGGCGGAAAGTCCCCCTTTGCGCGGCGGATAGGCCAGCATCACCACATCTGGGTCGCGTATGCCCGCCAATGCAAACCAAAGCCGCACACCATAGCCGCGCGCAGGCCGCGCATCGCTGGGTGTGCCGAACTTTTGCACCAGAGGCGGCAGCACATGCTGCAGCGTTTCGGTTGATGGGCTGTTGCCGCGCGCCGCAAGCACGGTGGTTTTGTGTCCGCCCGCAGCGATGCCGGCGATGATCGGCGTGCGGCGGTCGGGGCCCACGCCGTCGTTTGCCCCAATCCAGGGGTCCACGTAAATGATGTGCAACGCGGTAGACTTCATGCTGTGGTTATAACCTCACGTTCGCCCGAGGCCATAGTGTTTATCGCTGAGATGGTGACAGCGGCCCCTGAGGTTGTGCAACATCGACGCTGCATCCGTTACAGGTTATGAAGTGCCCTCGTTTTTGGGGATTGTTGTTCTGATGCGTCCCGTTTCAAAGCCGGTTCTTGTGCTTGCGGGCCTGATGTTTCTGGTCGGGCCCTTGGCGGCCGTGGCGCGCCAGGGCCTGACGCCGCTGGTGTTTCTTGTGCTGCTGACGCTGGCCGTCATGCCCGATGTCCGCGCCGTGTGGCGGGCGGGCTTCAAGGCCGCGTGGATTCCCTGGGCGGTCCCTTTCTTTGCCTGGGCTTGTGTCTCGAACGCGTGGGCGCCGAAGCCACAGTGGGCAGAGTGGGGCCAGATGTTCGCGACAGTTCTGGCGGGCGTGCTGGTTGCCGGCGGAGTGAGGGCGCTTCAGCGTGATGATGCGCAGCGCGTGCTCCAGGCGGCGTTGATCGGCGTTGTGATCCTGCTGGTATTCCTTTTGGAAGAAAGCATGAGCGGCGCTGCCGTGTTGTCCTGGGTGCGGCCCGAAGATGTACAAACCTCGGCTGCGACGTTTTTCTCACTGATCATGAGCCTCGCCGCCCGAGGCACATCGGTGCTGGCGGTGCTGGGGGTGCTGTCGGCAGTGCTGATTTATCGCCGTACGCAATCAACGCTGGCGGCGGCTATTTTTCTGCTGGGGGCATTTTATGCCTGTGTCAGCTTGCCGATGACCACCAGCGCGCTAGGACTGGCCGCAGCGATTCCTGCGTTCCTATGCGTCTTGTGGCGTCCCCGGTTTTTCTGGAGCGCACAGCTTACCGTTCTGGCGGCGGTGATTGTGCTGGCGGGCCCGCTTGCGCATCTTATTCCCAGTCAGGCCCATGTAGATGCGGCCGAGTCACAACTCGAATTGGGTGCGCAGCATCGCTTGGGCATTTGGCGCCATGTGTCGGGCTTAAGCGATGAAAAGCCCCTCGTTGGGCACGGCTTCAATGCCGCTCGCTTTTTCGCAAGCCAGCAAGAAAAGTTAGAGGGCTTAAATCTGCCGGCTTTGCCCACGCATCCCCATAACGCGCCGCTGCAAATCTGGCTTGAGCTGGGGGCCGTGGGGGCAGCGCTCAGTGCCGCGCTGATCTTTGGTTTGTGGCGCGCGTCACGGCCGATGATGCAGCGCCCTGTACATGCCGCCATTACGGCCAGCATGGTCGCGGCCGCCAGTGTGATCGCCTGCTTCAGCTATGCGATATGGAGTACGTGGTGGCTGGCCAGTTTGGGCTTGATGGCGGGCTTAACCGCCCTGGCCTTCAAAACACTGCCGGGTCAGCTAGCTGCGCCAGAATAAGGCCGCGATGGTCTGAAAAATCAACTTCACGTCGCTCATGAAGGTCGCATCGCGAATATAGGCCGCGTTCAGCGCGATCTTTTCCTGCATCACGATAGTTTCATAAACATGCTCGGGGTTGTCGTACTGGGCCAAAAGCTGCGTCTGGTTCCGGAACTTCAGCGAGGCCGGCCCCGTTAACCCCGGGCGCACAGATAAAATAATCTCGCGCTGCTCGGGTGTGTATTTCTCAACGTACTTGGGGACTTCGGGCC
The DNA here is from genome assembly GCA_016793005.1 of Rhodospirillaceae bacterium. GTDB lineage: Bacteria > Pseudomonadota > Alphaproteobacteria > Rhodospirillales > Rhodospirillaceae. The sequence continues at coordinate 10,684 of JAEUKL010000415.1, forward strand.
TGGGCCCCACCAGGCTCATATGGCCCAGCACCACGTTGATCAGCTGCGGCAGTTCGTCGATTTTTGAATCGCGCAGCACTTCGCCCACGGCGGTTACGCGCGGGTTGTGCCCTATGGTCAGGATCGGACCCGATGTGGGTTCGCTGCCCGTCATGGTGCGGAACTTGAAAATCTTGAAGGGCTTGCCGCCCCGCCCCACGCGGACCTGACGAAAAAACACAGGCCCGGGAGACGATAGTTTCACGGCAATCGCGACCGCCAGAAAAACCGGCGAGAGCACAATCAATCCGCCAAGTGCTCCAAAAAAATCCAGCAGGCGCTTTAGCACGCAAGCCTCATGTTTGTTCTTAAAATCTTGCGCCTTAGGTCTTGCGCTTATAGATGGTCAGTTTCACGCCGCGAAAGTCGGCAACCGCAACAGCATCGAACGATCCCAGCGCTGCCGTGGTCGCGTCGTCCAGCACCAGCAGGTTGTCTTGCAGAATGATCATGTCGTAATCGCGCTCGATCCAACGGCGCAACGTCTCACCGCTCCAGTGGCCGCTGCGCTCCAATGATGCCAATGTAGCTTCGCGCTGCTGGCCCGTCAGCGTGGCGGGTACGCTGCGCAACTCGGTCATCGGATTGATGCTGACGGGCTCGAAGCGGCGCCCCGCCATATGCACGGCGTAGGGTAGGCCAGGGACCCGGTGCAGCAGCAACACCAGTTCGTTGCCGGGCACATGCTCGCCAATCACGCGCATCAGGGCGTTCACGTCCTGCATCTCGGCGGCCGGGCGCGGTTGTTTGAACATCTCGACCGGGAAGAAGCGCATGCTGTCTTGCATCGCCAGTGCCGGCGCAAAGCAGTTCAAGGCCAAGGCAATGGTCGCGGTGGTGACGACCAGCGGCGAACCGGCCCCGCTTTGCTGGCGGCGCCAGCGGCTTAAGAACGCCAGGGCGACGGCGGTTGCCAGCCCCCCCAAGGAGATGACCTGGCTTGAGGTGGTGGCCGCACATGTCTCGCAGCCGGGTGCGCGCAACACCACAATGCCGATCAGCGTGAAGGCCAGGTAATAGGGGATCACCCACAGAATATGCGGACCACTTAAGGTCAAACCAAACATCAGCACGCACATCAGGATGGTGCCGCTGTAGGGGAACAGCACGGCATCGATGGCGTCTTGCGCCAGACGCTCCAGCGACATGTCTGCTAGTACGGGCAGCGCGGTATACGGCTGGCCCAGCAGCTTCAACACCATCACGGCGGGCGGCTGTTGCAGCAGGTAGGTGGTGAACGGCTCAGGCAGCGTGTAAACCGCACCCCCGATCAAACCCGCCGTCACCACAATCAACAGTACCGCGTGAAGCAGGCGCGCGCGCCCTACGGCGGCGATGTGCACCAGGGCCAGCAAGACGACTGCAATCCACATACTGCTGGCGGTGAACGTCAGCGTGGCCAGCACCACGCCCATCAGCACCGTGAACAGCGGTTTGTGTCGGCCAAGGCTGAGCATCAGCAGCCAGACGCCCAGCAGGAACACGAAGCCCGCAAAAGCGATGGGGGTCGCCGTGCTGAAACTGTAGGACGTCGCAGGTGAGCCTAAGTAGATGAACGCGGCTGCTGCTGCGGCCAGCGTATTGGCGGTGAGTTTGCGGCAGAGGTAAAACAGCAAGATGCCGTTGATGATGCCCAAGCCCACCATGGCGAAGCGCACGTTGGTGATCGACAGACCGGCGAATTTTTGCAAAGCGCCCAGCGCGTAAGGATACGCAGGCAGCATGGTTGCGGTGTCGCCGTTGCCGAAGGGCTGTAAAGTCCCGGTGATGTACCACCAGCCTTTGATGAGGGAACCGATTTCCTCGAAATCCAAACGGCCATTCATCACGGCATTGAACGCAACGGCGGCATAGGCGCCCAAGCCTGCGATCAGCAGAATAATGGCGGGGATCAAACCGGGCCGCGCTGGTGCCGGCGGTGGCGCTGTTGACGGCGTATTGCCGCGGCTCGCTGGTCGACGTCGCGGCACAGTTATGGCCTCCGGAACATTGATCTACCGGTTAAAAGAAAAGACAACGTCATGTCTCGTGTTTGACACCCCGGACCAACCTGAAAACGAAATGCGAAAGACGGATTCACGTTTCATGCGGGTCGTGCCACATTCTACCTGCTTTGCCGAATTTGCCAAGGAAACCCGTCACTTGCGGGGTATCGCATGACCTCAACCGCCTCTGATCCCGCGGCCTTACCCTCTGCCTCATTTGCTGTACGCAGTGCCGGCTATGGCATCGCCGCTGCTATAGTTGTGCTGTTTGCATTCTACGGCACGTATTTCGCGCAGACGCTGGTGCCGCTCGCACCCGAGCAAGCGGCGATGGCCGCCATGCAAAGCGGTGAGGGGGGGCTTTACGGGGTTCTTTTGCGCTTATGGCAGGCCGTGGCCGGTCCGAGCCTTCTGGCCGCGCGGACCTTTTCGCTTTTGGCGGGCATCTTGGCGCTGGTTGCAGGGTTCACCATCGCCCGCAGGCTTGCGGGCGATCTGGTCATGGCGGCGTTCCTGGTGTTGTCGTTTGTGCTGTATCCGCCGCTGGTGGCGACCATGGTGACGGCAACGCCCCATGCCCTGTTTTTGCTCTGTGCGCTTGGCGCATTCGCGCTGCTGCAAGCGTCGCCTCATGGTGGCGCTCTCGTGGGGGCCGGGGTGTTGGCGTTTGGCGGGGCGCTGTTGCATCCCTTGGGCTGCGTTGTGATGCCGCTGTGGGCGGTTCAAACAGCGCTGATCCTGGGGCAGCGCCGGGCGTGGAGTATCGCGGCGGCGGCAGTTGCAGGCGCTGCGCTTGCTGTTTTGATCGCACCCCCCGTCAGCGATGCTGACGTCAGTGGTGCAGGCCACGGGACGTTGTTGAAGGCGCTGGCGCTGCCATACGCCATGGTGATTGTGGCCACGGGCTTAAGCTGTATTGCGGCCCTATCGGCTGAAACCCGCCGTGCGCTGGGGCCAATGCGGGTTCTTGTCGTGCTGGCCGGGCCGCTGCTCGCCGCTGCGGTCTTGCTGGGAGCTGTGGCGCTAAACCTGTTGGCCGTAGGCCAAGTGGTGACAGCCGCCGCGGTTACATTTCCATTAGTGTTTCTGACCCCGTGGCCGCTGATCTATTGGGTCCGGGTTCAGATGCCGCAGGTGAAGAACATCATCGCCTGGATCGCGTTCCCTGTGATTATGTACAGCAGCTTCTGGGTGGTGCTGGGGCCTGTAGACCCCCACCGGTTCCCCTACAGCCACCGCCAGGTCGAGCGGCCGCCGCAGCCACATTAAGTCATTGATTTAATTTGTGTTTTATATCGGCGCGCAGCCTCCAGCGATCAGGGACGCGAATGCGGCGGTAAGTATCTGATTCATGAGCGCTTTATTAAGCCTAGCGGCGCACACTTGGGTGTGCCCTGAAACCGCCATGGCGCTGGACTCTGATGGCCCGATGCCCATAATAGGATTCACAACGGCGTCACGAACCGTTGCTTCCAATATCACGGCGACCTCCTGGGAACGCGCGCCAGCGATCCTTTGCTTTTGCGCGTCTGCATGTGCGGGGCCTTTAAAGCCGCAAAGACGATGACCCAGATGTTCACTGTAAAAAGCGTCCTGAAAAAACTCACCTTCGCCATTGTCGGCGTGGTGTCGCTTGGCTTTGCAGTGCCGGGTCGTGCCGATGCCGCTGACCTGGAAAACGCCCTGCGCGCCACCCAAGACGGGGCCCGTGCGCAAATCATCGTGCGTTTGAAGCAGCAGCCCGCCGCCCGTGCGTGGTCCGATGCACGCACAGTCGCCGATCAAAAGCAAACCGTGACCTCTGCCTTGGATAGCGCCACGGCGGCTTTTAATGCCATCGGCGTGAAGGTTGAAACCAAGTTTGAGACGCTGCCCTATGTCGGCACTACGGTCGACCGCCAGCAGCTCCTCAGCCTCATGGCCAGTGATGCCGTCGACGGCGTGTACGTGAATACCAAGGAACGCAAAGCCCAAGCGGTTGGCGCACCGGTGTCGCCAACGGGCACCATCGAGCGCGCGTCATTGGCCTCATCGGTTCCGTCGATTGATGTCGCAGCCGCCTGGGCCAAAGGCTACGACGGACGCGGCACCACCATTGCCGTCATCGACGGTGGCTTCAGGACTTCGCATCCGATGCTGGCGGGCCGCGTTATCTCTGAAGCCTGTTTTTCAGCCAACGACCCCGTCTTCGACACCTACACGCGCTGCCCGTCGGGCGTGCCGGGTCAGATCGGCGCTGGCGCTGCATCAAATTGTCCGGTGGGCACGCGCTGCGATCACGGCACGCATGTGGCTTCGATTGCCATGGGCAACGACGGCACCAATTTCGGTGTGGCGCGCGAAGCGCGCCTGCTGCCCATCGATGTGTTTTCCGAAGTGCGCTCCGCCATTGATTGCAGTCCTGACCCCGCACCGTGCGAACTGACGGATTCAATTACGGTCTTGAAAGCGCTCGACTATGTGAACCAAGTCGTCGTGCCCTACAACATCGCGGCGGTGAACCTAAGCCTCGGCGGGCGCTCGTACGAAGGTACTTGCGATACTGATCCGCGCCGCGAAGTCATCGACATGCTGCGCGCCAAGGGTGTCGCGACCACGGTGGCGACGGGCAACGAAAGTCAGTCGACCAAGATCAATGCGCCCTCGTGCGTCTCAAGCGCGGTTGCAGTCGGGGCCACCAACGATCAGACAGCCATTGCTGCGTCATCCAATTTGTCGGCCGCGACAGATGTCGTTGCGCCCGGCGTCAATATTCTTGCGGCCTCGGGGCAGAGCAACGGCCTTGTGACGTTCTCTGGCACGTCCATGGCGGCGCCGCATGTGGCAGGCGCGTTCGCCATTCTGCGCTCGGTGTTCATCGGCAAGACCGTGGATGAATTCGAGCAGTCTTTTAAATTGACGGGTCAGCGGGCCACGCGCGACAACACCGCATTCTATCCGAAGATTCAGGTGAACAAGGCAATCTTACGCCTTCAGGGCCGTGACATCCGCAACTTCAACAACGTCACCACGTCAGCCAATGCCAGCCTGCTGGGTCAATCT
>JAEUKL010000004.1 GCA_016793005.1 Rhodospirillaceae bacterium
TCTTGGCCAACCCCAACAACCCGACCGGCACGTACCTGCCTTCATCCGAGATCGAGCGTTTGCGCAGCGGTTTGCGCGAAGACATCATTCTGGTGCTGGATGCGGCCTACGCCGAATTCATGGACAAGCCCGATTATGATCCGGGGTTGGCGCTGGCCGCGCGCACGCCCAATGTTGTGGTGACCCACACGTTCTCGAAAATCTACGGCCTCGGCGGTTTGCGCTTGGGCTGGGGTTACGGCGCCAAAGCCATCATCGATGCGCTGGAACGCCTGCGCAGCCCCTTCAACGTCTCCGCACCTGCTCAAGCGGCGGGGATTGCCGCTGTGCGTGACCGGGCGCATGTGGAGAAGGCCAAAGCGCATAACGCCAAGTGGATGAAGGTGATGGTGCAGCGCCTGCGGGGCTTGGGGCTCAGTCTCCATGGCGATTCCGGCAACTTCGTGCTGCCCTACTTCGACGGCAAGAACGGCAAAACCGCTGCGGCGGCCGATGCCTTCCTGCAATCGAAGGGGCTGATCGCGCGCCGCGTCGATAACTACGAGCTGCCGAATTACCTGCGCATCACCATTGGCGCCGACGACGAGATGGACTTGCTGCTGAGTGCCTTGGACGAATTTATGAACTCTAAAGCGGGCTAAATGATGTTTGAACGCGTTGCTTTTATCGGGATTGGTTTGATCGGCTCGTCCATGGCGCGCGTGATGAAGCGCGATGGCTTGGCCAATACCATCGTTGCCTGCGCCCGCCGCAAAGAGACATTAGACGCGTGCGTGAAGCTTGGTATCGCCGATGAAGTGACGTCTGATTACACAGCGTCGGTGAAGAACGCCGACTTGGTCGTCATCGCCACACCCGTGGGCACGAACGAAGAGATTGCCAAAATCATCGCGCCGCATTTGAAGCCCGGCGCAATTGTGACCGACGTTGGTTCCGTCAAACAGGCGGTGATTAACGCCGTGGCGCCGCACTTGCCCCAGGGCGTGCATTTCGTGCCTGCGCACCCGCTGGCGGGCACCGAGCACTCAGGCCCCGAGGCTGGCTTTCCCGAACTGTTCCAGGGCCGCTGGTGCATCCTCACGCCCGAGCCCGGTTGCGATGCGGCCGCCGTGGAGAAGGTAAAGGCCTTCTGGCTCAAAGCCGGTTCGAAAATCGAAATCATGCAAGCCGAGCATCATGATAAAGTTTTGGCCATTACATCGCACCTGCCGCACCTCATTGCGTTTACCATCGTCGGCACCGCTGACGACTTGGCCGAAGACCTGAAACAAGAGGTGATTCAGTACTCCGCCTCGGGCTTTCGCGATTTCACGCGCATCGCGGCCTCAGACCCCGTCATGTGGCGCGACATTTTCATGAACAACCGCGAAGCCGTGCTGGAGATTTTGCAGCGCTTCACCGAAGACCTCACCGCGCTGCAACGCGCCATCCGGCGCGGCGACGGCGACAGCCTTCAAACATTATTTGCCCGCACCCGCGCCATCCGCCGCAGCGTGATCGACGCCAAGCAGGCGTAAAGTCGTATTGTCCTGAGTAGTGGGAACTGCTTAGCGTAGTAAATGCGACATGAAAAAAGCCCTTGGCAGAAAATGACGGCTCTTTGTCATTTGCGCCGTGGCTGGATTTGATAGAAACAGGCACCATCAAATCCTGCATTTTTCGAATCTCAGATTCTTAAGGGGGCGCTATGTCGACCGAACTTCACCTCGTTATCGCAAACAAGGCGTATTCATCGTGGTCCCTGCGGCCGTGGCTCGCCATGAAAGTGCAGGGCCTTAATTTCCGTGAGACGGTCGTGCCGTTGGCCCAGCCGGACACGCAAGCCGCCATCAAAAAATTCTCAGGGGCCGGCAAGGTGCCGGTGTTGATTCACGGCGGCATTACGGTGTGGGATTCGCTGGCCATCTTGGAGTATCTGGCCGAAGCGTTTTACGACAAAGCCTGGTGGCCCACCGATCCGCATGCGCGCGCCATCGCCCGCGCCGTGTCGGCGGAAATGCACTCAGGGTTCCAGGCGCTGCGCCAGAACATGGGCATGAACACGCGTAAATCTCTGCCGGGCAAAGGCATGAACCCCGAAGTGCAGGAGAATATCGACCGCATCCAGGCCCTGTGGGGCGAGTGCCGCGCTCAGTTTGGGGCAGGCGGGCCGTTCTTGTTCGGGGCCTTCTCCAATGCCGATGCTATGTACGCGCCCGTTGTCACGCGCTTTAAAACCTACGGCGTGAAGCTGAACGCGGTGTCACAGGCTTATAGCGATGCCATCATGGCGCTGCCCGCCTTGAAGCAGTGGTACGCCGATGCCGCCCAGGAAAAGTGGGTTATCGAGAAATACGAAATTCAGGACTAGCAGTTCAGGCGCGCAAATTACGGAATGCGCAGGCTTTCGGGCCAGGCCACGGGCTCTAACGTCAGCAACGCGATGGGCCCCAGGTAAAGCTTGCTGTCTTGCGCCGTCACGGAAATGCGCAGCTCCGGCGCGCCGCCGTTTTCGGGTTTGCGCGCCATCAAGCCCAGCACAGCTTGGGCGGTGTCTGCTTCGCTGCGGGTGATGCTGTTCTGGCGCGCGAAGGCCTCCAGCGTTTCGTTGAAGCCTTTGAAGGT
>JAEUKL010000017.1 GCA_016793005.1 Rhodospirillaceae bacterium
CTCAGGCTTCAAGGGCATGGGCATCAGCCCCGAACAGAGCGTGACGGGCGTGATCAAAAACATCGACGAGCTGAATGTTGAAAACGCTGGCCGCTACGTGCTGCACAATGGCACCATTCTACCTTGGTAGTGCTGCCGTCATGAGAATGCGCATCGCCGTTCGTGTGCTGCTGCTGAACCCCAAGGGCGAGATTTTGCTGATGCGCGTCGATGCGCCGAACTGGACGCATCAGGACGGACAAGTTGGCGGCAGCTTCTGGTGCACCATCGGCGGCGGCATTGAAGAAGGCGAAAGCCTTGAGGCCGCAGCCAAGCGAGAAGTATTCGAGGAAACAGGACGCAACGATGTGCGCCTGGGCCCGCCCGTGTGGTTCGGTGAAGGCCCCATGATCATCGATGGCGAAACGATCCTGAAAAAAGAGACCTACTTCGTCGGCTGGCTTGAGACCGACGATGTTTCCAACGCGCACTGGAACGACGAGGAAAAAGAACTGGTCAAAGAACTGCGGTGGTGGAGCATCAGCGCCCTCGCCGCCTCGACCGAACGCATTTATCCGGCGAACATCGCTAAGCTGTTGCCGGATGTTGTTGCGGGGAAGGCTCGGGATGGACTGGTTGATGTTGGACAGTAACCAACAACATGATGCGAAGTTGCACCAAAGAACTAAAGTGACAGAGACCCATTAGATTTCCACCCGTCCATCATACTTAACTCGTCACCCCGGACTTGATCCGGGGTCCATAGCGCAACATACGCATTTGCATGATTGGACCATGGATCGCCCGGTCAAGCCGGGCGATGACAGTTAGAGTGGTATGCCGAGGAGCGAATTCCTAAAGCGAGCCGTTAAAACGGCTTCGTGGCCCCCAGGAACGCCGTGAACATAATGCCGATCCAATAGAAGTAGGCCAGCGTGCGGCCCAGGCGCACGTGGTTTTGGATGCGCTGTTCCAGCGCCGGTGTATTGCCTTCAAGCTCGATCTTGCGGAACATCTGCGTGCGCTGACGCATGATGAAGCGCAGCACCAGCCCGATCACCAGCATGAGTGAGTACACAAACACCTTGCCAGCGTACCATTTCATCGTCAGCGGGCCGCCAGTGTAGAGCGAATAGACCGACGTGATCATGAGTGCCGGGATGAGAATGTAGCGCCACTTCTCGTCGATCATGGTGAGCTTCAAGCCCAGATCATCGTAGCGGTGAATGAACGCGGCCCACGCGAGCGCCAGCCAGGCAGCGCCCAGCACCCAGTTCAGCACCAGCCATTCGCCGCCCCACGGGTGCGCGCCCAAGTTAAAGCCCATGTGCACGCCCAGCGGCAAAAGCAGGATGATGCCGGAGCGCGCCATGATGTCGATGCGGTAGGCGGTTTCAAAATGGCGGCGACGCTCTTCAATCGGCAAAGAACGATTGCTGGTGTTGAACGAGCTTTGGAACACGCCCCACTCGCCCCCCAGCCAATAGACGACAGCCAGAATGTGCAGCCAGCGCAGTACGTCTTCTTGATAGATGTCCATGATCCACTCCCCGCTTTGAGCCCACACAGCTCAGATTTTCGAAAGGTTATACATATATAACCAATAAAAAGCGAGGCGATTCACGCACACCTCAACATACACCATATGTCACCCCGGACTTGATCCGGGGTCCACATTGATCCGGCTTTAATGTGCAACACGCAAAGACCGTGCAGGTTGATCGATGGATTGCCCAAGTATGTCTATTCGCTGGCCGCGCTGTGCGCGGGCCAGGACCGGGCAATGACAACAGGAGAGAAGGTCCTGAAAAGACTTAGGTCGTTATAAGCGCTGAAATCTTACTCGTAATTATCGGCGACAAACTTATCGAGCAGGCGCACGCCGTACCCTGTGCTGCCGGGCGCGGCCAAGGCTGTGCCCTTCTCGTTCCACACCACGCCCGCGATATCCAGGTGCGCCCACGGCGTGTTGTCCTTGATGAAGCGTTGCAGGAACTGCGCGGCCGTAATGGAGCCCGCCCGGCCGCCGCCGATATTTTTCATATCCGCGATCAGCGATTTCAAATCACGGTCGTATTCATCGCCCATGGGGAAGCGCCACAACCGCTCGCCCACGGCTTGGCCGGCGGCCGTGAGTTTCTCGGCCAGTTCGTCGTTGTTCGAGAACAAGCCTGCATAGTGCTCCGACAACGCCTGAATGATCGCACCCGTCAGCGTGGCAAGGTCCACAATCGCGCGGGGCTGATACTTCTGTTGCGCGTACCACAGCACATCGCAAAGGACGAG
>JAEUKL010000026.1 GCA_016793005.1 Rhodospirillaceae bacterium
GGCTTCCCAACTTTCAAATTCGACCGTACTCACTCGCCGTAAAGGGGCGCGCCGGAAACGGCGGTAGGACCCGAAAATTAAGGCTGGTCTTAACCGGTCGAAGGCACCTCATAGCAGGTGGCACCGGGGGCCACAACAAAGCCGAAACGCATAGCTGCCAAGCGTTGTAAATCGGGCTTTCGTGCACGTTATCCACAGGCCTCTATAAAGCGATAACCGGCTGATAAGCCGTAGAATCGGGCCGCCCGGCAGCGAACAGCCAGATCGGTTTAATCTGGCGGTTATGAACCGCCTCCATAGAGGGCAGGGCCACCAGGGATGACGACGAGGTGCCGAAGCCCGAGGCCATTTTGAACGTCATGGCGTGATGCTCGGTACCTGTGGTGTCAGTGGCGCCCATCAGGCCCGCCCAGGTATCCCATTTGCCCGACAAGGGCTCAGGCGGGGTGGCGTGCTCAAACCGGGGCAGGAAAGCGCCGATGCGGGGTTCGGCGGTGTCGTTGCGTTCGCCCGCCGTGAACATCGAAAGGCCGTCAGGGATGCGCTCCATCAGCATGCGCGTGGCCCCATCGCGCAAGGCCAGCCACCACGCATCGCGGTTATCCGCGATCACCATGTTGAAGGGGCGGTAGGCGGACAGCGAAATGTCGTGAATGGCCGCCGCAGCATCGGTGGCGTCGGCATGGTCCAACGCCTCCAGCACCAGTTCGCCTCTGCTGCGTTTCTGGGCCTGGGGGCCCAGTGTGCCATGGCGGTTCAGAATGCAGGCCACCACGCCCGTCTCGTTCATCCCCATCCAGGTGCCGCCCGCCAGTTCATCCAGGCCGCCGACAATGTGTGGCCGGTCAGGCCAATGGCGGCCGGGCGGCAGCCACGGACGGTTCAGCATTTCGTCACGGTTGGCGGCCAGCAGAATCGGCCAGTCGTGGGTGGGGCGGCGGAGGAGAACAACGGTGCACATGATATCGGACCTTTGTGGTCTATAAATTTGCCCGTGTCATGCAATCGTCAATACGAAACCGGTGCTCAAAGGGCGATAAATTCACCTTTTAAGCTGTTGATTGCGCCATAAGCGCACTATCTGTATAGGGACCGCTGAGTATTAAGGTTGTGAACACGAGGACAGACATGAGCGACGCATTCAAAGAGCGCGAAAAAGGCTTTGAAGCCAAATACAAGATCGACCAGGACAAGGCCTTCAAGGTCGGTACGCGCCGCGACAAGTTGTTCGGCCTTTGGCTGGCAGGCAAGCTGGGCTTAAGCGGGGCCGCCGCCGATCAGGACGCCAACGACGTCGTGGCCTCGAAGTTTGAAAAGCCCGGCGATGACGACATGATTGCCAAGGTGAAGAAAGACATCGCCGCCAAGGGTGTTGCCATCGACGACAAGGAATTGCTGTCGAAGCTGAACAGCCTGGCCGACGACGCGGCCCGCCAAGTCATCAGCGAAGGCTGATCAAAGGTTTATCGCTTCGGCGAAGAAAAAGCCCCGATTACTCGGGGCTTTTTTATTGGGTTAGCCAAACACTCTTTTGAAAATCGTGTCCACGTGCTTGGTGTGGTAGCCCATGTCGAACAGGGCTTCCAAGTCCTTCGCAGGAATCTTTGCCGTCACGTCGGCATCGGCTTTCAGCAAATCGAGCAACTGCCCGCCGCCGTTCCACACCTTCATGGCGTTGCGCTGAACCATGACGTAGGAATCTTCGCGGCTGGCGCCGGCCTGGGTGAGGGCCAGCAGCACGCGCTGCGAGAACACCAGCCCGCCCATCATGTTGAGATTCCGGTCGATGGCGTCTTTGTAGATCACCAGTTTGTCGATCACGCCCGTCAGGCGCGCCAAGGCAAAGTCCAGCGTAATCGTCGCATCGGGGCCAATGTAGCGCTCGACCGATGAGTGCGAAATATCGCGCTCGTGCCACAGGGCCACATTTTCCATGGCGGGGGTGACGTAGCCGCGCACAACGCGCGCCAAGCCAGTGAGATTTTCCGTCAGCACCGGATTGCGCTTGTGCGGCATAGCCGACGAACCCTTTTGGCCCGGCGAAAAATATTCCTCGGCTTCGCGCACTTCGGTGCGTTGCAGGTGACGAATTTCAGTGGCGACGTGCTCAATCGAACTTGCGATCACGCCCAGGGCTGCGAAAAACGCGGCATGGCGGTCGCGCGGGATGACTTGGGTTGATACCGGCTCAATGCCTAAGCCCATTTTTTCGGCAACGTGTTGTTCAACGCGGGGATCGACGTTGGCGAAGGTGCCGACCGCGCCCGAGATCGCACACGAGGCAATATCTTCGCGTGCGGCTTCCAAGCGCTTCTTGTTGCGCTCGAACATGGCGTAAAAGCCAGCAAACTTCAGGCCCATGGTGGTGGGCTCCGCATGGATGCCGTGGCTGCGGCCCATGCACACGGTCATTTTGTGTTCCAGCGCGCGCTTCTTCAGGGCAGCCAGCAAATCGTCAATATCTTTCAGCAGAATGTCGGCGGCTTGTTTCAGTTGGACGGACAGGCACGTGTCCAGCACGTCCGACGAGGTCATGCCCTGATGCACGAAGCGTGCATCCGGCCCGACGTATTCAGCGAGGTTGGTCAAAAAGGAGATGACGTCGTGCTTGGTCTCTTTTTCGATCTCGTCAATGCGGGCGATATCCCATTTGCCCTTTTCCCAGACGGTTTTGGCGGCCGAGGCCGGGATCACGCCCAATTTGGCCAGCGCGTCGCAGGCGTGGGCTTCGATCTCGAACCAAATCTGGAATTTGTTCTCCGGCTCCCAAATCTTGGTCATGGCCGGGCGGGCGTAACGGGAGATCATCGGGCTGCTTTCTACTCAAAAAGGAGGGCTACTCAAAAAGGGGTGCGCAAATGACGAGAAGAGCGCGTTGTATAGGCAATTCGCTCGGGTCCCGCCATGGGCAGGGTGGGGACCGTTCGCACGCCCCAATGGCGCTAATAGTTGGCGATTTTTATTACTACTTGACGTTTGTAAATCGAACTAAAGCATAGATTCATGAAAAATCATTATATTTCAATGGCTTAAATTTTGGCCAAATCTGGCATGCCCCTTGCGATGTCCTAGACCAAGTGCCGCTTCACCGCGGCCCACTGAAATCTGGGGAACATCGCTTATGGGCATTGCCGCACTCAAACCATCCGGGACCGAAGGGGCCGCGCGCTCGGGCGCCGCCATGGACCGGAAGATCGAAAAGCCAAAATGGCAAAAACACATCCGGCTGATCGGCGCGGGCGTCACGGCCGTGGTCGTGGTGATCGGCTATCTGCTGTTCGCGCCGCCTTCGGGCCGCACGCTTCGTGTTGAAAACACCAACGTCACGATCTCGACCGCCGCGCGCGGCGCGTTTGAAGACTTTGTGCCGATCCGCGGGCGCATCACGCCGCTCAGTACGGTTTATCTCGACGCCATTGAAGGGGGCCGGGTTGAAAAGATTCACGTCGAGGACGGTGCAACGCTGGAAGCCGGACAATCGATTGTCGAACTCTCCAACACCTCGCTGCAACTGACCGTCATCACCAGCGAAGCCAATGTGACCGAGCAGTTGAAC
>JAEUKL010000044.1 GCA_016793005.1 Rhodospirillaceae bacterium
AACGTGCTTCCTCCACAGCAAATGCGAAGCCCGCGCATTTGCCACGGCCTCAATATGGTCGAGATGAGCGTGATGTTGCGATACCTCGCAGCCAAAGGGCGCCTGCCCCATTCCGGATTTTAAGTGCCGCCGCGTTCATACCGCCCTGTCGGTGTCTGTGTTTATGGGTGACTGTTTTGGAACTTATCGGCGATGTTGAGCATGCCTGACCTTGCAACCGCGCTGTCCGCCACGACCACGCAGTCTGTGCTGGCCCGTGCGCGGGCTGCCGCCAACAACCCGGCCGCCTCGGCGCTGGCGGGCAATATTGACGTGGCCGGCGGACTGGGCCGCTTCAGCGCCACGCAAGCGACGGGTGCCCGCATCGTTGATCGCGCCGGCGGATCCTATCTAGATCTGTGCATGGGCTACGGCGCGCTGGTGCTTGGACATGCGGCCGCGCCGGTAAAAGACGCGCTGCAACGACAACTTGAGCAAGGCTGGATGTACGGCTTTGCTCACCCACAACAAGATCAACTGGCAGAATTGATTCGCGCCGCCGCCCCTGGCAATGAGCGCGTTGCATTGTGCAACTCGGAAAGCGATGCCACGCTTCTTGCGTTGCGCGCGGCCCGCGCTGTCACCGGACGAGATAAAATAGCAGTTTTTGGCGGCTCTCATCACGGCCTGCATGATTTTGCGCTGGTTGGCGAATCAACCAGCGCAGCGCGCGCTGCAAACGACGCCCCTATCTCGCGCCGCGGGCACAGAGGAGCCGGCATTCCCAAAGTCATTGATGAGTTTGTCGTTGTCCTGCCGTACGGTGACCCCACGGCCATCGACTGGATTCGCTCTTACGCGGGCCAATTGGCCGCCGTGATTGCAGAGCCATTCGTTTCTGCGCGGCCATCTTTGCAGCACAAGGCATGGCTGCTTGATATGCAAGCGATTTGCCGCAGCACACATACGGTCTTTGTGCTGGATGAAACTTACAGCGGGTTCCGGTTGGGCTATGGCGGTGCGCAGGAGCTACTGGGCTTGAGCCCGGATCTTGTCACCTACGGCAATGCCATGGGCGGCGGCTTGCCCATCGGCGCGGTGGCAGGCCGCGCGTCAGCCATGGCGCCATTCACAGCGAGCGACAGTTCGCAGCGTATTTTCAGCGGCACAGCGCACGCCGGAAATCCATTAAGTGTGGCCGCCGCAACGGCTGTTCTGGAAGTTCTACTGACATACCGCGAAGAAATTTATCCGCAGCTTGGGTCTGCCGCGAACAATCTGGTCGATGCCTTCAATGCCACAGCGAACGATATCGGCGCGCGCGCCAAAATGAGCGCCGCCGGTTCAGTTTGCGCGATCCAGTTCGAGCCCGGGCAAGAGACAATCGAGCGTGACTTCTACCGGGCGCTTCATGCGCGCAAGATCATCGTTCACGCTTCGCGGCGATGCTTCTTATCGACCGCGCACACGGTGGCGGACATTATCGAGATTTCAAGCGCGCTGGACGAAAGCCTTCGTATTGCAACCGGCAGCTAGACGCTGCAAACGCGCGTGCGAGCTATTTTTTCAAGGCTTTGAAGATCGCCTGGCAGCGGGCGTTGATTTCTTCGATTGGCTGACCATTGGCTTTGGCTGTGGCATCGCGCGTTTTGTCTGACAAGCACGAGGTGTCGAACAACTGCTGAACCGCAGCCACCACATCCGGCGTGCAGGCCGTGGGTTCACCGGGTTCACTGATGGAGCCGAACGGCAGGTCCTGATTGACCAGCGGGCGTATGCCGTCGACCACCAAGCCGATGATGTCGGAGTCCGTCTTGATCATCGTGCCGTTCTGATCTTTCAACAGCACCTTCACGCATTGCGCCGCGAACGCCTGCCCCGGCAAAGACGCGGCCGCTAAACCAACCGAAACGGCAACAATCGTCGTGCGCAGGAAGGTCATGGCTGAATCCAACTGTGGTGGATGAAAAGTCTCGGTCTCATCGGTTGAGAGCGATGGTGCGGGTAGAGGGAATCGAACCCCCACTTCCTAGGGAAACCAGATTTTGAGTCTGGCGCGTCTACCAGTTCCGCCATACCCGCGAAAGGAGGCAGGTGCATAAACCACCCTTGCGTCGGTGTCAAAGCGGGCGTGACAAAATCGCCAGTCGCGCTTGCTGCTGGGTGCTTATTTTCCACCACATTGCGGCCAGCGTATGACGGCCTTCGGTCGCCACACACAATCTCGGCGCCGCCTGCCCGACCACGGCAACGCATCGGCCAGAACTAGCGCGCCAAGCGCCCGCATCCCCAATAGACCTAGCCGGAAGGATAGGTCTGTCGGAAGGATAGTAGCTATCTGCACATATTAACGTTTTAGGTCAGGCTGATAGGATGACTTCCATCAGACGGGGGATAAACCACTGATATAAAAAGCTTATTTAAACGGCGTCGTGTTGTTTGCGCGTAAAACGAGAAAATGTCTCTCGATATGCCACCAGCGCGCTGCAAAATGGTAAAGCTTTTTTAACCAATTACCCCCCAATGATAGCGTAGCCGAGGATAATTTGAAGTCGAAATTATTTGGAATACCAACGACTTAGAAGCTGAATTTGCCCCAAATACAACCGACATCAGAGATCCCGAAAAAAGCCTCATTACCCCGTTTTGGATTAACGTGCGCCACCCGATCAAAGGCGCCACAGAAAAGGCAGATGGTTCCCATGGTACAGCGCATCCTTACCGTTCTCGGCACCCGCCCCGAAGCGATCAAACTGGCGCCGCTGATCCGCTTGCTCGATCAGAACCATGATGTCGAACATGCCGTCTGCTCCACCGGCCAGCACCGCGAGATGATGCAGCCCATTTTCGGCCTGTTTGGCGTAGCCCCCACCTTCAACCTGAACCTGATGCGCCCAGGCATCAGCTTAAGCGAACTGCAAGGTTCGATGATGACGGCGTTGCAAGGCCCGTTACGCACCTTCCGCCCCGACATCATTCTGGTGCAGGGCGATACTACCACCGCTTTCGGTGCTGCTTTGGCAGCCTACTATAACAAAGTGAAGATCGGCCACGTTGAAGCGGGCCTGCGCACAGGCGATCTGAACGCGCCGTGGCCTGAAGAAGGCAACCGCAAACTGATCGGCGCCATTGCCGACTGGCACTTCGCACCGACACGCCGCACGGCCGACAACCTGATCCGTGAAGGGGTCGCGCGCGACACGATCCACATTACCGGCAACACCGGCATTGATGCGCTGGAGTTCATGCGCAAAAGCCTGCGCACGAATAGCCTGTTGCTCAAAAGCTGTGCCGCGGCCTTCCCGTTCATCGACCCCAACAAGAAACTGATTTTGATGACCGGCCACCGCCGCGAGAATTTCGGCGACGGCTTGAACTCCGTGTTCCGCGCCCTGCGCACGATTGCAGAGCGTGACGACGTGCAGATCGTCTACCCCGTGCACATGAACCCCAACGTGCAGGGCCCTGCGCAACAGGAACTGGCCGGTATCAAAAACGTGTTTTTGGTTCCCCCGGCCACCTACCCGCAGATGATCTACCTGATGGAACATGCCAAACTGATCATCACCGACTCGGGCGGCATCCAGGAAGAAGCCCCGTCATTTGGAAAGCCTGTCCTCGTCACCCGTGATGTGACCGAACGGCAGGAAGCCATCGAAGCCGGCGCGGCGCGTTTGGTTGGTACAAATGCCGATGTGATCATTGCAGAAACCCTGGCCGTGCTGAATCAGGCCCAGGAACGTAAAGCCGCCCCGATCCGCAACCCGTTCGGCGACGGCTACGCATCGGAACGCATTATCAACACGCTCCTGACCAAAGAAGGCGGGTTCATGTACGGCGGCCTTGTCAAAAAGAAGGATGTGGGATGAGACCCGGTATTATTTTCCGTGCAGTTGTTCTCGGCATTCTGTCTTTCCTCTGTACTGTTCTGGTAACCCGCGTCCTTCTGGCCGCGGAAACTTCATCCCCTAAAGACAACATCGAACGCAAGCTGGCCGTAGGCCCCGAAAAGTGGGTCCCTACGGTCAGCCGCACGTTCACGCTTGATAATCTGGGCTTCAGTTCCCCCCTGCTGTTCAGTGGGGCGGAACTGAACCGGCAGATCTTTTTTCCGATCCCGCGTGATCTGCCGCTGCAAAGTGCCGAGATCGACCTGACAGCGACTTATGTGCGCTCAAACGTCGGCCACATGACGTTCTTAACGTCGCTGAACGACACGCCTGTCTTCGCTTTTGAACCGACGGCGGCGGAAGGCGCATTTCAACGCACCATCCAAATACCCGTGAACAACGGCAGACCGCGTGGTGATTTCATCACCTTGGGCCTAAATCATTCAACCGTCACATCTGAAAATCGTTGCAGTGAACAGCGCTCAATTGCAAACGTCGTCACAGTCTCGCCGGATAGCGCACTGCACTACAGCGTCGCAGCGAAGGACGTTGCCGACGTGAATACCGCATGGCGCATTCTGCCGCAGGCCACGCGCATCCTCATCCCCAACCGCACGCTCACGGCAGACGAGTATCGCACGGCTTTGCGGATTGCCATTGCCCTGGCCGATACGCGTCGCACGGCTGCTTTTGTGACGATCCCCAATATCGGCGATGTCGTTGACGGCGTGCAATTCACGCCGCCCGCCGCCTTGGCGCGTGCTCGCAGCTTTGCGAAGTTCAACGCACCGCGCGTCAAACTTGAAACCGCAGCTGATCGCGCGGCCTACGGCATCTTGCTGTCGATGCAGGGTCAAACCGCCTTCGGCGATGCTGTGGTGGGTTACGATTGGCTGAAACAAATCCTTGATCAGGATATCGCAGCGTTACGCGCCGAACTGGCCGCTGATGGCGCCGAAAAAGCGCTGGATGCCTGGATCGCCGCCGGCCTGAGCAGCCGCAAAGTCAATGCCGCCGACAATTTGAAGCTGGACGCCATCTATGGTCAGCCCGTTGTTGTGTTCGACAGCGAGAATGCTTCAGCACCCGCAGGCCTGGTGGGCAGCATGTGGTCCACCCTCGCCCAGAATGCCAGCCTGACTGTTGACTACGCCAGCGAAGCGCATGACACACGGACCTGGATTCCCCTGACCGACTTAAGCCCGAACTTAAACGCCCAAGCGGTAATCGAATACGGCGAGTGGCTTGCGACGTTCAGCGCCTCAAAGCTGCCGCAAGGCCGCTGGCCCACGACCATCGAACTTGAAGTACGCATTTCACCCGACGCTTCGGATGCATTACCGGTCTTAAGCGTGATGCTGAACGATGTACTCTTGCGCGCCGAGCGTGTGGAAGCCACCAGCGACATCGTACGCCTGACCGCCGATATCCCATCGTACCTGCTGGGCTCGGTCAACACCGTGCGCGTGGCCGTCCAGCGCGCCACGCAGTCGGGCGACTGCCGTGCCCTGTCGCGCGGTTACATGGCGCAGGTGATGCCGACCAGCCGATTGGTGCTGTCGGACGTAAAAATCGATGACCAGTTTTTTGGCTTAAAATCGCAGTTCTCGAAAACCGGAACTGTCGCGGTCCCGCAGGATTATTTGGCCGATGCCTTGAACAGCCTGCCCTATGTTCATGCTTTCATTTACGCCCTGGGCATCACCCCCACATCGCTGCGCATCAACGTATTCGACCAAGCCAAATCCTTCGCTCCGTTTGAATCGTTCATAGCGTTTGGCATGAAATTACCGGGCTTGCGCCAGGACATTGTCGTCGAGAATGGCGAACTGAAACTTCAATCCAAAGACGGCGGTGAAGCCGTGCAGGTGAAAGGCGCAGGTAACATGGCCGTCGCGCAAATCACCAACTTGCGCGACTACGCCGGCGTAACCATCAACAGCGTCACCGGAAAACCGTTCCGCGACGTGAAGGTCGACAGCTTGGCCGCCGGTGATATCGCCGTTTTCGGTAGCACAGGACAAGTTTTACTGTTGGGCGACGACGATTACCGCGTCACCAGCATCCGCCGTGCGTTGCTGGAACCGTCAGCCATTTTTCACCGCTATTCAGTCTGGATCGTGTCAGGCTTAAGCATTCTCGGCATGCTGATCTTTATGCGTCTGGTGCGCGCGTTTCTTGACCGCCGCAAGCGCATGAAAGCGGCCGCTGCGGCAGCCGCGACGGAAGTGGTGCAGGCCAGCGGATAGTATGACGCTAGAGTCGTTCAACTTCGCAGTCGCGCAATACATGCACGCCCTGGAATGGGGGGCGGTGTTGATCTCTATTGTGATCCTGCTGAGTAGCCTGGACGACCTGTTCATCGACATTTGTTATTGGGCGCGCGAATTTTATCGCGTCACTTATATGCGGCTGAAGCACAAGCCGTTCGACATGAAAGTGCTGCTGAAGGAGCCCGAACGCCCCATCGCAATCATGGTGCCGGCCTGGCAGGAGTATGCGGTCATCGCGCAGATGATCGAACACAACGTCGCGATTCTTGAGTATTCGAACTTCAAGATCTTCTGCGGCTCGTACCCCAACGACACCAAGACCGGCGAAGTGATCGACGCCATGGCGCGCCGCTATAAGCACGTGGTGCATGTGCGCGTGCCACATGATGGCCCCACCTGCAAGGCAGACTGCCTGAACTGGATTATTCAATCCATCTTCCTTCATGAAGAGCAGCACGACATGAAGTTCGCGGGCATCGTCGTGCATGATAGTGAAGATGTAGTCCACCCGCTTGAGCTGAAGTTGTTCAATTTCCTGCTGCCACGCAAAGATTTCATCCAATTGCCGGTGCTTTCGTTGGAGCGCCCGTGGTGGTCGATGGTCGGCGGCACATATTTGGATGACTTCGCCGAATGGCATTCAAAAGACTTGGCTGTGCGCGAATCCTTAATCGGCGAAGTGCCGTCCGCAGGCGTCGGCACCTGCTTCAGCCGGCGCGCCATTGGGGCGCTTGCGGACGAGACCAACCAGCAGCCCTTCAATACCGACAGCCTCACCGAGGACTATGACTTCAGCTACCGGCTCGCCAACCTCGGCATGAAGCAGGTCTTTGTGCGCATGCCGGTGTCTTACACCTCGAAACGCCGCACGTTGTTCACGCGCCGCGAGTACGAGGTCGAAGTGCAGAGCATGATCGCGGTGCGCGAGTTTTTTCCTGATTCTTTCCGCGCAGCCTATCGCCAGCGCGCCCGCTGGATTTACGGCATTGCGTTCCAGGGCTGGCTGGAAATGGGCTGGAAAGGGAACTGGGGCAACAAATACATGCTTTTGCGAGACCGCAAAGGCGTGGTGACATCATTCGTGACGATTGTTGCGTATGTGCTGATGGCGAACTTCATGCTGGTCGCAGCCTACGCAGATTACTTCAATGTTCAGCTGTTTTCGGACGTGATTGGTTCGCATCCCTGGATGCAGGAAATACTGGCGGCCAATTTCTTCCTGCTGTGCAACCGCGTCGGGCAGCGATTCTATTTCGTCTCGTCCATGTACGGCACCATGCATGGCCTCGCCGCCTTGCCGCGCATGGTGGTGAACAACATCATCAACTTCTTTGCCGCGTCACGGGCGTGGAAATTGTTTTTCATGCACGTTGTGTTCGGCCAGGGCATCGCCTGGGATAAAACCGATCACGTTTATCCATCATTGAACAACCTGAAGGAAAGCAAGCGCCGCCTGGGTGACTTGCTGCTCAGCTGGAAAAGCATCAGCCAGGAACAATTGGCCAACGCGTTGATGGAACAGTCCAAGACCAACGAGCACTTGGGTAAAGTTTTGTTGCGTGAAGGCTGGATCAACGAAGAAACGCTGGCGGAAATTCTGGCGTATCAAAACGACCTGCCGCGCGGCACGTTCGAGCCAAACGATGTTGTGTCGCACCGCGATCTGTTGCCGCTGGAGTTGATCGTTCGCCATCGCATCCTGCCCGCCGGCAAGAATGAGAAGGGCGAAGTCATTGTGCTGGCTGCGGCCGCTCTGTCAGAGCCGATCATTGCCGACATCAACGCCGCCACCGGCATTGCTCCTCACATCATGATTGTGAAAGAATCAGAAGTGACCAAGGGCCTGCAACTGCTCACGCACAAAGGTGCGGGCGCGGACGGCACGAAACCCAAACCCCTGCTGGGTGACCTTTTGGTTGATCTGGGCTTCTGCCGCCGCCAGGACCTTACGGCGGCCTTGCAGCAGTATTCGCCTGTAAAAGATGGCCGCTTTGGCGACTTCCTTGTAGCCACCGGCCTGTTAGAACAGGCAAACTTGCAAACGGCGCTGGAGCGCCAAGCCGCCTTAGCCACAGCGTAATGTTTTCTGGATCAAGTGTTGCCGATGCGGAATTTATTCCCCAAAGCTTTGCTGTTATCGACCTGCGTGAGCTTGCTGTGCGCGGCTGTGCCCGCATACGCTCAGGGCTTGCAGGGGGAAGCATACACGCACGCGGCTGCCGCCTATGACGCTATCGGCAAGAATGATCTGATGCGCGCTGAAGCTGAAGCCCGCAAAGCCATAGCCCTGCGCCCCGACAGCCCTGATGCCGCACGCTTGCTGATGGATGTGCTGTCACGGCGCGGCCAGAAAGCTGCGGCCATCGACGTGGGCAATGCGGCTGTAAAAGCAGGGGCCGCCGATGCCGAGCTTTATCTGGCGCGGGCCTATTTAAAATCCGAAACCGGCGATGCCTCTGCGGTTGCGGATTTTGAGCAGGCGTTAACTTCCGGCAAGCTGCCCGCCGACAAGGCGCTGACCGCGCGCATCGGTATTGCCGACGCGGCCGCCAAGGCAAAAAATCCGGCGAAAGTTGTGGAGGCTTTAAGCCCTGCGGCCAATGAACCGTCGTATGACATTCAAGGGCGCTTGGGTTTTGCGCTGTTCGATCTGAACCGCATGGATGATGCGGCTGTTGCGTTCGAAAAAGCGGCTGGCACCGCCCGTTCGCCTGCCGAAAAAGCCACGGCTTTGAAAGGCCAGGCGCAAGCCTTGGCCAACTTAAAACAAAACGACCGCGTGCGCGGCATTGTCGCTGAACTGAACAAAGCCTCGGCGGCTTGCGACATGGATCTTGTTTACCTGCAACTTCGCATCGGCGACGACACAGCAGCCTTGGCAGCCTTCAACGGTCCATGCGCGGCGTCTATGACCGCTGCCAGCGAACTTGATGCGGCGTATGCGGCCAAACGCTTGAACGACAATGCCGAGGCCGCACGCCATTTTGAACGGTCACTTGAAATCGACCGCGCGGCCGCCGCGCCCGCGTACGACACACAAAAGACCTTTGCATTGAAACGCGAAGTGGAAACGCTGAATCGTACGTTCGGTTTGAACGGCACCTTGGCCTACCGCGCCGACCGCCCGGCTAATGCCGGCGGCAGTGGCGGACAAGCCGTGGTGGAGGGCTATTGGCAGCCGCCAAATATCGGCAACGTCGCGGGCCGCACGTTCCAGGTCTACTCACGCGTGAGTTTAAACACGCTGGCAGGCGGC
This sequence comes from Rhodospirillaceae bacterium, assembly GCA_016793005.1. Taxonomy (GTDB): domain Bacteria; phylum Pseudomonadota; class Alphaproteobacteria; order Rhodospirillales; family Rhodospirillaceae. The sequence continues at coordinate 9,399 of JAEUKL010000044.1, forward strand.
GATGCGCTGCAATCGAACTCAACGCAAGGCGCTTTGGGTGCACGCTACAAGCCACTGGCCGACACAAACATGGTGGTTGCCGCCGAGCACTTGTTCAAAATCGGCTCGGGCGCCATCAACGATTGGCTGCTGCGTGCCGGTTACTCGGCGGGGCTGAACACGGACATCGATCCGGTCTCAGGGCCCATCCCCATCGCGCAATTATACGCCGAAGCAGATTATCTGCTCGACCAGGGCCGCAGTATCGGCGTGATGGAAGGGCGTTACGGTTATGAAACGCGCGTGTCTCTTGCGTCGCAGAACTTGCGCGTATCGGCGTTCCTGAATGCCTCGGCCAACTACGATTCCGCCGACAGCCGCAAGTTCGCGGTCGCCGCAGGGCCTGGTGTCGGACTGCGCTACTGGTTCCGTGAAAGCCAGAACCGCGCACCCGCCAGCTACGTGCAAGCCGACGTGATCTACCGCTTCAACGCCACGCAAGCCAAACGCAACGGCGGCCTGGTGCTGCAAATCAGCTTCGGCTTCTAAAACTCCCGCCCTTTTCAATCGCATTTGTGATCGGCGCGCGAGCACCGAGCCCCAGAGTGCGCCTTGGCAACGGCCTATCTACATGCTTGTATAATCGTACTGGCTCGGGGGATCGCATGCGCGAAGCAACATCTTATTGCCGGATATGCCTGGGTTATTGTGGCGTGCGCGTCACGGTCGACGATACCGAGCGTGTGATCAAAGTGATCGGCGATCACGACAACCCGCTGACGCAAGGCTATGCGTGCATTAAGGGCCTTGAATCGCACCACTTCCAGAACCATCCCAACCGCGTGCTGTATCCGCTGAAACGTGTCGGCGACAAACACATACGTATCAGTCTTGAGCAGGCGTTGGATGAAATCGCGGCCAAGATGCAAGAACTCATCGCTGAGGACGGCCCGCAAACCTTGAGTGTGTATCGCGGCACCGGCGCGCAAGCGGCCTCCACCATGGGGCCGATGATTTTGGGTTTCGCCAAAGCCGTCGGTGCGCAGTTTTTTTCATCGATGACCATCGATCAATCCGCCAAATGGGTTGTCGCCGACCGCTTAGGCATTTGGGCCGCGGGCAAAGACCCCTTTGAAACCTCGGATGTGTGGCTGTTCGCAGGCGCCAATCCGCTTGTCTCGGTGTGGAGTTGGTCGACACCCATTCAGAATCCCGTCAAGCGTATGAAGGAAGCCAAAGCGCGGGGCATGAAGGTGATTGTCATTGATCCGCGTGTGTCGGACATGGCGAAGTTCGCCGACATTCATTTGCAGATCACACCCGGCGAAGATGCGGCGGTAGCAGCGGGCTTGCTCAACATCATTCTCAGCGAAGGCTGGGAAGACAAAGAGTTCTGTAAACAAAACGTACATGGCCTGGAGGCTTTGCGTGCGGCTGTGAAGCCCTTCACGCCGGACCATGTGGCGCAACGTGCAGGTATCGAAGCCAAAGACTTAGTCGAAGCGGCGGATATGTTTGCGCGCCAATCCAAACGCGGCAACGTCATGACCGGCACCGGCACCAGCATGGCGCCCAACCCCAACATCACCGAACATCTGTACGAAGTGATTGGCGTGATCTGCGGGCGCTATTTGCGCGAAGGCGATCCGGTGCCGAACCCCGGCGTGTTGCGCGCCCGCCGTCCGCGCCGCGCCGAAGTGTTGGGCCCTGCGCGTGGCTTTGAGAAACGCCCCAGGTCGCGCGTACGTGGAACAGCGCAATTGATGGGTGAATGCTCGACGCCCAATTTGCCCGAAGAAATTCTGACCCCCGGCAAGGGCCGCATCCGGTCGCTGTTTGTGTCGGGCGGCAATCTGGCCGTGGCTTTGCCCGACCCCGCCACCACCATGCGCGCCTTCAAGGCGCTGGACTTGCTGGTAGCGTTGGAACCGATGATGACCGAAACCGCGCGGCTTGCTCATTATGTTTTGCCGCCGCCGGTGATGTTCGAACGGCCCGACAACACCTGGACGTTGGAATGGGTCAACCTGGCCACGCCTTATGCGCAGTACACACCCGCCATCGTGCCGCCGCCGAAAGACTCTGAACTCTGTTTTGAATCCTATGCCCTGTGGAGTTTGTGCAAACGCTTGGGCAAACAAATCCGCTTTGCCGGCAAATCGCTGGATATGACCACGGCCCCCAGCGAAGAAGATTTGCTGGCCATGCTGGTGGACGGCTATGTGCCGTTGGATGAGGTGAAAACCGCAACGTCGGGGAAATTGTACAACCCGGAACCTCAAACAGTGGATGGCCCTGGCCCCAGTGCGGGCCGGTTTGATGTGATGCCCGACGACGCGGCGGAGGAATTGCGCGCGGCGCTCGCGCCAAAAATCAGCGCGCCGGGATTCGAATTCAAGCTCGTCTCACGCCGCATGCGTGAAGTCTCCAACAGCACGCTGCAGGATCTGCCCGGCATTAAAAAGCGCGTGCCGTTTAATCCGGTCT
>JAEUKL010000049.1 GCA_016793005.1 Rhodospirillaceae bacterium
CGGGTTTCACGTACACTTCGATGTCGTGGCGCACGATGTTGAGCACGCCGCCCATTTTGATGCCCGGCGATGCAGCTTCGTTCAGGAAGCGCACGGGGATCGGAACGCGCACGGCGGTGTTCTTATCGATGCGACGGAAGTCGACGTGGATCGGGCGGTCGGAAACGGGGTGCAGTTGCACGTCCATCGCCATGGTGCGCTCTTTCTTGCCGCCTTCGATTTCCATTTCGAAAATCGTGACGCGGAAGTTGGGCTTGTGCATCAAGGCGTTCAGTTCACGCGGCTCGACAGAAATGAGGGTCGGCTCGGCCTTACCGCCATACACGACCCCGGGAACGAGATCGGCACGACGTGTGGCACGGGCTGCCCCCTTACCTGCCCGCTCGCGCGGTTTCACCTGTAAGGTGGTTACCTGCGGCATGGGTATTCTCCAATATTATCAACATGTTACCAGGAGTGGTAACCGGCCTGGCCTCCAGGGGTGCCAGGTCCGACTCTGCCAGGAATCTGGAAAAGCGGCGTGGGTTTACACGGGGTTGGGGGTTAACGCAAGCCGCAGAATAGAGCCAAAAAACAGGGTTTTGAGCCCACATTTTGGGCCTTATTTCAGATCATGCGTGGTCTTTGAATGGTGGCCGCGCTCGGGCTAAATGGCCCAGGTTCTGATGTATGGTTGGGTGCGATGATTGTTGCGAATGACAGTGTGTTCCCAGGTGGCCGCGTGGTTATGCGTCAGGTCATGATCGCGTTGATGGCGTTGGCGTTCTGGGCGTGCCCTGTGCAGGCCAGTGGCCCCTTGGATGATGCGCTGACGGCCATGCGCGCTGGCGATTATCCCACAGCGATGCGTTTGCTCGATCCCTTGGCGCGCGATGGCAATACCGATGCGCAGTACAACCTCGGCCTGATATATGCGCGCGGCCTGGGCGTGCCGCGCGATCTTGAAACGGCGCTGACATGGTATCGGCGCGCTGCGGACTTGGGCCATGCGGGTGCGCAATTCAGCATCGGGGCGATGTATGTGACAGGCTTAGGCGTGCCGCAGGATTATGCGCAAGCAATCGCCTGGTACACCAAGGCCGCGACTCTGGGTGACCCTGGCGCGCAAACCAATCTTGCGTTGATGTACGACCGTGGGCGCGGAGTTGCGCAAAATATCGTCACTGCCGCAGATTGGTACCGCAAAGCCGCCGCTCAAAACTATCCGCTCGCGCAATTCTATTTAGGCCAGATGCAGGAAAAGGGGCGCGGCGTTCCCAAAGACATAGCCCTGGCCCTGCAATCGTATCGCGCTGCCGCCGACCAGGGTTACGCCGAGGCGCAGTATGTGCTGGGGCAAATGTATGCCGACGGGCGCGGCGTGCCTAAAAATCAGATGCAGGCGTTTGTCTGGTTTAGTCTTGCCGCCAAGCACTACGGCCCAACCGAAGACAAAGAGCGCGGTTACGCCCTCACGCGGCGCGACACAGCGGCCAAAACATTGAATGCGGCGCAACGGGCCGCAGCGGACAAGATGGTGGCGACGTGGGCGCCGTCGGTGGGCGCTCAGAAAACACCTTAAGGCTGCTGCGCCGGTTACCCCTGCATGCCGGGCATCATGCGCTTCAAGACATCTGTCTTCAGAACAAAGTGGTGATAAAGCGCTGCCAGAATATGAAGCGAGACCAGCACACCGCCCGCCCACCAACAGTAGGTATGGATATCGCGGTAAAGTGCGAAAGTGTTGAAGGGAGTGCCCAAGCTGTGCAGGAAACTTAAGGGTACCATCTCAAAGCCGAAGAAATTGATCGGCACTGGAAATTGTTCGCTGCCGATGACGCTGGAGGCCGCCCACCCGGACAATGGGAAGACGAACATCAAGACATACAGCGTGGCGTGTGTGAGTTTGGCTAAAGCAACCTGATAGGGCGGGGATTGCGCCGGATGTGCCGGTGCCATGTTGGAACTGCGCCACCACAGTCGCGCCCCAGCGATAAAAAGGATGACAAAGCCGCAACTGTGATGAAATTGCTCAAGCCAAATCAGTACGGAATCATCCCCCGTGATTCTGGCCTGTGGCGATTCACGTGACAGCCAGAATCCCAGCGGCACCTGCGCTGCCACAAGCAGGGCAAAAGCCCAGTGAAGCGATTTCGCAGCCGTGCCCCAGGCCGTATCCGTGTTTCGCAGCATCTGCATTCTTACCGAAACGTGTTACGACTTACCCGCAACCTGTTTGCGATAGAACTCCTGCAGTTCTTTGAACTGTGCCAGCGTGCCGGGATAGTGCTCTCCACCGCTTTCCTTGCGATCGACAAAGATGCCGAAGACGCGTTTGGCGTCGGCGTCGTAGAACGCAACTTGCCGTGCCACGCCGCCCTCGCGTGAAGGCTCTTCGATAATGTAGATCATCTTGATGTTTTCAGGCTTGAAGTGCCCAGTCAGGCTGGCCCCGTCTTCGAGGTTGAAGAAGCCCTGATCGTATTTTCCTTTGGGAATTTTTGAGTGCACTTCAATCACGCTGCCGGCCACGATGGTAATCAGCAACGGGTTTTCCCACGTCGTCAGCTTGGTCCAAACTTCATCGAACTTGCCGCCATCGACAGGGATGCGATAGCCGGCCACCAGCGCCTTGACCGCTTCATCGCGCGACACCTTGGCAGTCTCCGCGATCCATTCCGGGCTGCGCCCCGGATTTTTCTTAATGGTTTCCGCAAGGCTTTGCGCGTCCGCGCGGGGCGCGGCAGCCACGCACAATACAAAGGTCAGCAGCAAACCGAATGATGCAAAACGGTGACGCATGTTCTCACTCCCCAACAAGTTGAAACCCGCGTTTGAATTGTGGCCTTAAACTTTAGACTGGCATCAGGGGATCGCAAATCACCGAATAGTGACCGGCCCGCGCGGGCGCAAAAACAAACAGCACGTC
>JAEUKL010000058.1 GCA_016793005.1 Rhodospirillaceae bacterium
GAGAAGCCCATGATGGCGTTCAAGGGCGTACGGAACTCGTGGCTCATATGTGCGAGGAAGCGGCTTTTGGCGTCGTTGGCTTCTTCGGCCGAAGCCTTGGCGCGGCGCAGTTCCATTTCATTCTGCTCGCTGCGGCGCAACTGGCCGAAGATGAACAGCCCCGTTCCCATCATCACGATGACGATGCCGATCATCACCAGGCCGATACGGTTACGGCTATCACGCCACGAGCGGAGGTAATCTGCGCCGTCCACCAGAACCATCACGGCCAACGGCAGATCGCCCACCAGATCGACCGCCTGGATGCGGCGGCTATAGCCGTCTGAAACCGCGTAAACCAGTTCTTGCGCACCTTCGGCGTCCTCGCGGGTGCGTTGGAAGTATTTGGCGAATTCGGGGTAGGCATCGGCCGATTTAACGGATGAATTTTTTGACGCGGCGATCAACACGCCGTCGGACCGCCACAACTCAATGGCACCCTGCCGCCCAACATCCATGCTGTCGAAGAAGGCGCTGAAGTATTCCGGCCTTAAGATGGCGACGACGAAGCCAACCGTCTTGCCGTCTTGGGTGATGCGCGTGCTGAGAGGCATATACGTGCGCTTTTCGCCTTCGATGTAACGGTCGGATTGGTAGACGTTGCCGATGAACAGCCCCGGCTGATCGCTGCTGGGGGCAATCAGGTTGCGATTGAACTGTTTCACATTCTCTGGCGTCAGCGGGTATATGCGGCCGGAGACAAGGGGCGCATTCTCAGCATCCGTGATGTAGATGGTTGCAAGATGCGGCAGCGTCTGCAGCTTTGAAGACACCAAGCGATAGAGATCGTGCTCATCGAAGTGGTTCAGCTTGATCTGTTCGGCATAATAATCGCCGATGCCCTCCATCACACGATAGGTTTCACTTAAAGTGCGTTCGGTGAAAGACTCGACGGTGCGCGATGTGGCTCGTGTGGTGCGTTTGGCGCTGTCGACCGATTCACGGTATTGCTCGGCCAGATGCAGGACTACCGCCAAGATGACCAGGCCTAGAAAGCTTGCAAACAGTAGAATGGTCGTGCGGCGGACCCGTTTAAGCGAGGTTCCTCCCGTGAGGTTGTGCATGGAGAGGTGGGGCAATGTCACGGGCCGACCCCGGGACAGAGCCGGGTGCGAAGGGGCCGGGAATCGACTTCCCGGCGGCGTAAGCCCCCAGAAGCCCTCATCGAACGCGGCCATGACGCTGTGGTCATCACAGGTCAGCGCTCCCCCAGCGCTTGGTTAGCAGGTTATGCCGTCGCGGCTGGTTCCGCTTGTTTCGGCGCGTATTTGTTGATGGCTTGCTTCAGGATCTTGAACAGCGTCTGGCCCACTTCGCCGCCGTCGCCTTCGATCTTTTCGCGCATCACCGCGCGCATGGCGTCGATATGGGCTTTTACGATCTCAAGGGTGTTGTCGTCTTGGGTGCATGGCGGTTTCGTCACATCGTACAGAGATTTTGCGAAGACCGTAATCAACGGATAACCAAAGGTACCGCCTTGGCCGCGTAATTCGTGGGCGATCAGGTTGATCTCTTCAAAGGCCGGTGTGCGGTCGCCAACTTTAGTCTTGGCTTCGCTAACCTGTTGCGACAAGCGGTTCAAGTATTCCTTCGCCCAGCCGATGAACCCTTCCGCTTCCCTCTTCAATGCCGCTTCGGCTTCTTGAAGAATGCCTTGCGGAATAATGAAGTCCGACCGCATCGCGTTCGAGCCCATTTTCTGTTTCAGAAAATTGGGCAGTTTGAACAGCCACACGTCGCTGGGCTTGGCCGCTTTCTCGACGCGATCTTTTGAATAGACAATGGTCGCATGCGACTCATCGGGTTTGCGCCGTTCCGTTCCGCCCGGCGGGCCAGCCTTGGCGTTGCGGCGGCGGTCGGGCCCGAAATAAGTGCTGCTGGTCACGAATTGGCGCGGCACATCAATGATGCGCTGCAGAACCTTGTACAAGCTTTCAACAGAAAAAGGTTTGGCAATGAATTCGGTGACGCCTTTATCGCGCGCCGCTTCCACGTTCACGCGGTCTGCGGCCCCAGAAATCATAATAAACGGCATAAAGCGGTTGGGCGATGTTTTGTCGTCACGCAGCCATTGCAGCAGGTGCTCGCCGCTGATGGCGCCCATCAGCAAATCGGAAATCACAATATCGACCTGTTCGCCGCCGGCAAACCCTTTGCTGGTCGAGCGCAGATATTCCACCGCTTCCTTGGCATTCTTGGCGCGGTGCGTGCGTGCGAAGCCCATGCGCTTCAGCGCCGTAATGAAGATGTCGAGCATGTACTCGTTGTCCTCGACAACCAGCACCGACAACCGATCTTGCCCAAGATTCTCTTTTTCTTTTTCGCGGTTATTCACTGTCGAAACTCAAAAAACGCACTGCTCGAACACTTTTGGGCGCGACGACTTGGTTTCGCCGCGGAACCAATATCTATAGATACGCCAATCATATAGCCATTAGATTAGCATCTGGTTTCTAAGCCAAAAGCGACCCTTTACTTTGGCTGGCGCATTGCTCCACTGACGAACATATGCGGGCACAATCAAAGAGTTATACGCAGTGCCCGCTCGTGGGCGGGTCTAGCGGATAACGTATTGATATAAAAGTATTATTTTATAACCCGCAGTTTACTGAACGGTGCCAGCGCGTTCCAGGCAGGTGCTGTATGTGGCCGCATCCACATTGCCGCCAGAGGCGATCACAATTGTCGGCTCGCTGCCCATGCGATGCTGACCTGACAGAATCG
>JAEUKL010000090.1 GCA_016793005.1 Rhodospirillaceae bacterium
TTCAGGCGAAGCAAATCACGGACGACGAAGGTTGGCTGCATCTGGGGGCTTTGGTCAAAATGTCCGTCGCCGCAGAAGACCCGGCGGTTGTGCGCAACTGTCCGGTGATTGCGCAAAGCCTGCTGCTTGCGGCGAGCCCTCAAATTCGGAATATGGCGACGCTTGGCGGTAACGTGCTGCAACGTACCCGCTGCACGTATTTCCGTGATGTGTCGTGGGCGGCTTGCAACAAGCGGAGCCCAGGCTCTGGCTGCGCGGCCATGGACGGCGTTAATCGCTCGCATGCTGTACTCGGCGGCAGCGAGGCATGTATTGCCACGTATCACGGTGACTTTGCGCAGGCTCTGGTTGCGCTTGAGGCAACCGTAGAACTTGTCAGCCCGCGTGGGACGCGAACGATTCCGTTCGAGCACCTTCATCGTCTGCCGGCCGCAACGCCGCATATTGAAAATGATCTGTATGCCGGTGAGATGATCACAAAGTTCAGCGTGCCGAAGCGGGCATGGATGAAGCGTTCGTTGTATCTAAAAGTGCGTGACCGCCAATCCTACGAATTCGCGTTGAGTTCTGTAGCGGTGGCGCTCGACCTTCGCAAAAAATCTGTGGTCAATGCGCGACTTGCCTTGGGTGGGCTGGCAACAAAGCCATGGCGCGCACGGGAAGCTGAGCGTGTGCTGGAAGGTAAAACATTCTCAGAGGCCGTCGCGACCAAAGCAGCCGAAGCGGCTTTCGCGGGCGCGCAAGGTAAAGCGCACAACACATTCAAGATTGACCTGGGGCGTCGTGCAGTCGTGCGCGCGCTGATGCAGGCTGCGGCGATGGAGGTCTGACCATGACGCTCCAGGCAAAAGCCCGCATTGATGCGGCCCTCAAAGTGACGGGGCAGGTGAAGTATCCGTCGGATGCGGCCGTCAAGAACCCTGTGTACGCATACTTCGTGACCAGCGCGGTTGCCAAAGGCCGCATCAAATCCATCAATACCGACCAAGCGAAACGCGTCGATGGATTTATCGACATTCTCACCCATGAAAACACCAAGGGTGAAATCAAGACCCAAGTTGGTTATCCCGGCTTCACAAACCAGACTGTGGAAACCGATGAAATCCAACACGACGGCCAGATCGTCGGGATGGTGGTTGCGGAATCCTACGAAGCCGCGCGTGAAGCTGCGCACAAAGTTCAAATTCAGTACGAGGCCCAATACGCCGCCCCCGGGTTTGATGCGGACGGTATCACAATCCGCTCCGTCGAGGGCTTCGACGCGAACTTCAAAGCGCCGCGCAAGGGCGATGCGGCGAAGGCCTATGAACAAGCACCAGTCAAAATCGAAGCCGTCTACGAAACGCCGACCCAGCATCACAATGCCATGGAGCTGCATTCAACGATTTGTGAATGGCAGGACGGCAAACTGACGATCCATGAAGCCAGCCAGTTCGTCTATCGCCGTGCGTATCTGGCAGATTGCCTCGGCATCGATGAAAAAGACGTTCGCGTTCTCTCACGCTTTGCCGGGGGCAGTTTCGGCAGCAAGGTATCGTGCACTGTTCGTGCGGTTCTCGCAGCCATTGCCGCGCGCCGCTTAAACCGACCCGTCAAACTTGTGGCCACGCGGTCGCAGGCCTTTACTGTCACGACCTACCGGGCAGAAACGCGCCATGCCATCAAGCTTGGCGCAACGAAAGACGGGAAGCTTGACGCCTATATCCACGATTCATTCGAACTGACGTCACGGCCCTCCAACTACAATCTTGCCGGCGGCATTAAGACGGCGTCGAGTTTCTATAACTACGGCAACGTTGCGACATCCGTCAGCGTGGTTAACGCCGACCGCAACATGCCCGGCTGGATGCGCTCGCCGCATGAATTGGTCTACATGTTCGGTCTTGAGTGCGCGTTGGATGAACTCGCGTATGCACTGAATTTGGATCCCATCGAACTTCGCCGCCGCAACGACACGCAAGTCGACCCGATCTCAGGTCTGCCGTATTCAAGCCGCTCGTTGATGCAATGTTTTGATGCAGCGTCTGCGGCCTTCGGCTGGGCGAACCGCAATCCGACACCTAAATCAATGCGCGATGGCGATTGGCTTGTGGGTTTAGGCTGCGCGTCGGCGTGCTACCCAGCCAACATTGGTGCGTCTTCGGCCGGTATCGAGATGAACGCTGATGGCCGCGTCAAAGTACAAATCGCATTCCAAGAAGTGGGCCAGGGTGGATCTACGGTCATCGCGCAAACCACAGCTGAGAAACTTGGTGTTCCGCTCGAAAATGTCAGCGTTGAGCTAGGTGATACCAACCTGCCGCCGGGCACGATCACGGCGGGCTCTAATGGGACCGCGACGACACTCAGCGCACTTCTGGATGCATGCGAGAAGCTGAGAGAGCGTATCGCAACGGCTGCGGTTGATGCGAAGAAAGGCCTCTTTAGCGGCGCGAAGCAGGACGCGTTACATTTCACCACGGGCGGTTTGACAGGTCGTGCAGGCACAGAAAGTTTGGCTGTTGCGGTCGGCCGCTTGGGCGGCACTGCCCGTGTGATTGGTCAATTCGCACGTCCCGACGCCCCGGCCAATGCGGTGCGCGATCTCGGTCGCGGCATTCCGCTTTTTGGCGGTCATCGCGCGAAAGACTTTGTCGCTTTCTCACACGGCGCGCAGTTTGTTGAGGTGCGGGTCCATGCCCGAACGGGCGAAATTCGTGTACCGCGCGTTGTTGGTGCCTTCGCCGCCGGTAAGATCATCAACGATGTCATGGCGCGCAGCCAACTCATGGGCGGGATGATCTGGGGTATCGGCGGCACTTTGCATGAGGCAACCGAGATGGATCGCCGAGCCGCGCGCTACGTCAATACGAACTTTGCCGATTACATGATTCCGGTGAACGCCGACATCAAAGATGTGCAGGTGCTACTTGTGCCGGAGGTGGAAACGCGCCTGAACGCGGTTGGCGCGAAAGGTGTGGGGGAGTTGGGCAGCATCGGCGTGAATTCTGCCATTGCAAATGCGGTGTTCCATGCGACCGGGCGGCGCATTCGCAAGTTGCCGATCCGGTTGGAAGATTTGGTTTGAGGTTTACGACGCAGATTTAGTGACAGCCCTGCATTGCAGGGTGAGTGAATCAGTTATCCAGGGGAGGAATAACGTGAGAAAGCTTCTATTAACGACGGTCGCGGCATGCGCGACTTTGACAACGGCTCTGCCAAGTTGGGCGCAAGAGGCGCAACTTGAAGAAATCATCGTCACGGCTCAGCGCCGTGAAGAGAGCCTGCAAAAAGCGGCGCTTACCATCACGGTGGTGGATGGTGCGCAGGTCGAGAATGCAGTGAACCGACCTGAAGAACTTACGTCCTTGCTGCCGGCGCTCTATGTGGGGGTGTCGGGCGGCATGACGCAGATTTACATCCGCGGTATCGGTAATCTGGGCGGCACGTCGTTTGCTGAATCGGCCGTCGGCTTTAACGTCGACCAGGTTTACATTGGCCGCCCGACCGCGCTTGATGCGGTCTTTTTCGATCTTGAGCGCGTCGAAGTACTAAAGGGGCCGCAAGGGACTCTTTACGGACGTAACGCCACCGGCGGTGCCATCAATCTGATTACTCAGAAACCAAAGATCGGTGAATTCACGGCCTCGTTGTCGCTTGAAGGCGGAAACTATGACCTGGTGAAGGGTGCAGGCACCGTCAACATTCCGATCAACGACAAGGGAGCGATGCGTTTCGCCGTTCAGAAAATTGACCACGACGGATATTTGTCGGACGGCTACAACGACCAGGATACGACGGCGGCCCGCTGGCATCTTTTATTGAAGCCGTCGGATACGTCATCCGTGCTGATCTCGGCCGACTATGCCCATCAGGGTGGGCAGGGGGATGCGCATACACCGTCATTCCGGACCTGCGGCGATTGGTGCGGCCCGAGTGAACCTTCAAACCGCGCTTTGGAAAAAGTCGGGGCCTTTGCCGCAACGATTCTGGCGCCAAACGATGACGGCGTTGGCTATCAGGACAATAAATTCTGGAGCGTAACGGCCGATTTGGAGTTGGAAACGTCGATCGGCATGCTCTCGATCATTCCGTCGTATCGCACGGCGGAAATCGACGCACTTTATTATCCCAGCCTGTTCCGTGGGCGGATCTTGGATAAATCGCATCAAAGCTCGGTTGAGGCGCGCCTGTCGTCGACCAACGAAGGGCCGTTGAAGTGGGTTGTGGGCGGCTACTACTACAACGAAGCGATCAATGGCGATTACTCGTACTCGCACGGCCTTGCGCTTCAAGCGCAGCAAGTGCAGCCCAATATTCGCAACAAATCGGTGGCTGTGTTTGGCCAGTCAACCTACAGCCTGACGGACGAGTTCCGCCTCACAGCCGGCTTGCGCTACCTGCACGACGACAAAACATTGTCCGGCTTGCAACGTTGCTTTAGTGGAACATTGTGCGGTGCGCCTTTAGGCAGTGGGTTGCCCGGTACGCGCATTGTGATGTCCGAGGGGGACGATTGGTACAACACCAGCTACAAAGTTGGTGTTGAGTGGGATGCCGGTCCTGACTCGATGATCTATGCCAACGTTTCTTCGGGCTTTAAGTCCGGCGGCTTCTTCCCGGCGGCGCAGAATGCGACGTTCGGCCCAGAGAAACTCACGGCCTATGCCATCGGCATGAAGAACCGTTTCATGAACGATCGCATCCAACTAAACGCCGAAGCCTATTGGTGGGATGATACGGGCCACCAGGAAAGCCACGTTGGTACGGCTTGCGTTGCCGTGACCAGCGGCGTTTGCACCACGTTTGGTAACGTGTTCCTGACCGAGAATATCGGTTCTGCGGAAATCAAAGGCATCGACCTCGATACCATCTTCCTGGTGACCGACAATGACCAGATTAAGTTGAACCTGGGATACAATGACGCCGAAGCCAAGGTGTTCCGCTACAACGTCCCGGCAACGGCTCCGCCGTCGGCTTTGATCGCGTGCACACGCACCGCCGCACCGCCGTTCATTACGGTTGATTGCAGTGGCAATCAAATGCCGCGGGCACCGAAATGGACTGCGCGCGCCGACTATGAACATCGCTTTGACTTAACAAACGGCGCTTCCTTAACGGCGGCGGCTTCTATGTATGTGTCGTCATCGTACTGGGCGTCGATTGATTACATCCCGGGCACAAGCCAGAAGTCATATACCCGCAGTGATGCCTCGCTGACCTATCGCCCTGAGAGCGAGCGCTGGTCGATCGCGGCTTGGGTCAACAACATCGAGGATGAAGCGGTCGCGGCGTCGGCCGGTGTGAAGCTCTTTGCCAATACGCCGGGATTGCAACTGCGCGCGCCGCGTACGTACGGCTTGCGATTCACGGCTGAGTTCGGCGGCTAAGTCCGTCATCGCTGCCGATATCGGAATCCGGTGAGCATTCCCATGCTCACCGGACTTCTATTTGTGTATGTTTCAGAATGTGAGGCCCGATCGTGACCGAGATGAATGTTGCTCAATCCATGCCCGTATCTCGCGCACATAATCATGATTCTTCTGCCGATCCCTATGCCAACAGCGCCCGCCGCCAGTGGTGGCTGGTTTTTTGCCTGCTCTTTCTCATGATGCTGGGGACCATCGACCGGCAAATCGTCTCGCTACTGGTCAATCCCATCAAGGAAGATCTGGGCCTGACCGATACGCAAATCAGTATTGTCTATGGCGCTGCTTTTGCATTGGCGAATCTGGCTTTTACGCTGCCCGCCGGATATTTCGCAGATCGGCTCAACCGTCGCCTCCTTGTTGGCCTTGGCGCTACGGTGTGGTCCGTGATGACGCTGTTCTGCGGCATGGCGTCGAACTACTGGCAGTTACTGTGGACGCGCGCCGGCGGTGGGTTCGGCGAAGGCGTGATTGGCCCGTGCTCGATGTCGATGCTGCGCTCAGCATTGTCGCCGGAGCGGCGTGGGCGCGGTTTCTCGGTCTTTAGCATGGCCAGCATGACAGGCTCTGCCTTGGCGTTGGTCGTCGGGGGTATACTGATCGGCGTGATTACTGAGGCCGGGATCACGTCACTTCCCATTGTCGGCGACGTAGCACCCTGGCAAATCGTGCTCATTCTGATCGGTGCGGTCGGAACGCCCCTTGGGCTGCTCATGCTGACTGTTTACGAGCCAATCCGTGAACAGCCGGCTGCGGATGCGTCCGGAGCCACGTTTCGTGAAGCGTTATCGTACATCGGTGCGCGCTGGAAACTCTATTTGCCGCTGTTTGCGTATCAGGCCTTGTATGGCCTGAGTGCGTTGTCGTTCGGGGCGTGGATCGCCGCCATGATTGGCCGCAGCTACGGGCTTTCGATCCCCCAAATTGGTGCGACACTGGGTTTGATGATGCTGATCC
>JAEUKL010000099.1 GCA_016793005.1 Rhodospirillaceae bacterium
GCCGTGATCGGCGATGATCTTGGCCACCAAGGCTAAACCGAGGCCGCTGCCCTTAGGCTTGGTGGTGATAAATGGGTCGAACAAATGCGGCCGGATATCGTCGGGGATTCCTGGGCCGTTATCCTGAATCGTCACGACCAAGGGCAACTGCACGCGATTGGTGGTGCCCGGCAACGATACGCGCACACCATGGCGGTAGCTGGTGGTAATCACGATCTCGCCCGCGGTTTGCGGCGCAGCTTCGGCCGCGTTCTTGATCAAGTTCAAAAACGCCTGCACCAACTGATCGTGATTGCCATCGACCGGCGGCAACGAGGGATCGTACCACTCGACAATCTTGAGGCCCTTGGCAAACCCGTTCTCGGCAATGCGGCGCACGCGCTCAAGGACAATGTGAATATTCACCGGCCCGCGCGCCAAGGGCCGCTCGTCCGAGAACACTTCCATGCGGTCGACAAGCGCCACAATGCGGTCGCACTCATCGCAAATCAATTGCGTCAGGTTGCGGTCGTCCTCGCCCGCACTTTGTTCCAGCAGTTGTGCGGCCCCCCGAATACCTGACAGCGGGTTTTTCACTTCGTGGGCCAAGAGCGACGCCATGGCCGTCATGGACCGCGCAGCGTTGCGGTGTTCAAGTTGTTGGCCGATTTTGAGCGCGCGGGTTTGCTCCAGCAGCGAGAGCACCAACCACCCCATGGTGTCCGACATCGGCGCCACATGCACCGACAGCGTGCGCGCGCCGGTGCGCGGGGTATCAAGGTGCACGCCATAGGCCGATACAGGTGCGGTTTCGCGGCTCGCCTGCTCCACCAGCGACATCACCGCCCCGTTGGGGGGTAAAAAATCCGAGAGCGGCATGCCGACAATTGCTGCGGCACTGGTTTGAAATAACTGTTCAGCCGCAGAGTTGACGTAACGGATCACCAGACCTTCATCGACCGCAATCGTGGCCGCAGCCACAGCCGCCAGAATAGCTTCTGCTTGGGGCGCAGATTGCGTGCGGTTGACGATATCGTCCATTACGCCGCCTCACTGTAAGCTTGAGGACCAGCGAACACCTGAGTGATGAGGTCCTTCACGCGAGCAGCGTTCTCTTCGGTGTTCACCTTCACGCGGAAGGCATTGGCGCTGTGCAGACCCGACGCATACCAAGCCAAGTGCTTGCGCGCGATGCGCATACCTTTGTATTCGCCGTAGTGCTCCAGCAATGCATCGTAGTGCGACAGTACGACAGCGCATTTTTCGGCGTCGGACGGATCAGCCATGCGCACGCCGTCAAACAAGAACGCCTGCACCTGCGACGGGAACCACGGGCGGCCAAAAGCCCCACGCCCGATCATCACGCCGTCCGCACCTGAAAGCCGCAGAATTTCAGCGGCATCATCAACCGTCACCACATCGCCATTAGCGATCACCGGAATCCGCACGGCATTTTTTACGCTCGCGATGAACGCCCAATCGGCCTTGCCGGTGTAGAGCATCTGGCGCGTGCGGCCATGGATCGTAACCATCTGGATGCCCGCTGCTTCGGCTTTACGGGCTATGGACGGCGCATTCAAACTGTCGTGGTCCCAGCCCATGCGCATTTTCAGCGTAACGGGGATTTTGACGGCCTTCACCACGGCGTCCAGGATGCGCACCGCGGCATCCTCGTCGCGCATGAGGGCCGAGCCCGCCATGCCGCCGGTCACCTTCTTCACCGGGCAACCCATATTGATGTCGATCAACGCCGCACCGCGCGCCTCGTTCATACGCGCCGCTTCGGCCATGATCTCTGGGTCACAGCCCGCCAGTTGCACCGCCATGGGCCCTTCGTCGGCGCAGTTGGTGCTCATGCGCAATGTCTCAGTGTGCGCGCGGACCATCTGGCCGCTGGCGATCATTTCAGAGTACACAAGCCCGCATCCAAACTGGCGCACTTGCGCGCGGAATGGCAAATCGGTCACACCGGCCATGGGTGCCAATAGCACCGGCCTGTCGATGTTCAGCGCGCCGATTTGGATGGGTTTTAGCATCAGTCCCCGAGCTGATTATTTATTAGGCATTTGCTCAGGAATTGCCCGAAAAATCAAGCGTATGTGGCAAACATGCCGTTCATTTTTTCGTATATATAACAAGTACTTGCCGAACTTGACAGGAACTTTATGGTAGGAAAGCCACACCAAGGAGAGAACGGCGTGACATCTCAGGGGCCGACATGTGATGTGATTGTTGTTGCCGCTGGCTCGGGCCAGCGCTTTGGCGCTGCCCTGCCGAAGCAATACGCACCCCTGGGCAGCAGACCTGTGCTGCGTTGGTCACTGGATGCATTCACGCAACATCCCCGGATCCGCCACGTATTGCCGGTGATTCACCCAGACTTTACCAGCACTGCACAAACCCTCGCCGCGGGGCTGAACATCGCGGCCCCGGTAGCCGGAGGCGCCACCCGCCAACAATCGGTGTTGAACGGTTTGGAAGCCTTAAGCACCAATCCCCCGGATTGGATTTTGATTCACGATGGTGCCCGCCCTGCCATCGCCTCAACGTTGATCGACCGGGTGTTGGAAGGCTTGGCGCTAGGCCCAGCGGTCGTTCCCGTGGTGCCCGTGGCCGATACGCTGAAGCGCATCGACGCGCATGCGCGCATCAGCGAAACCGTGCCGCGCGCAAACTTAGTGCGTGCCCAAACGCCGCAAGGCTTTCACTTCGGCAAAATTCTGGCGGCACACCGCGCGCTCAAAGGCCAAGAGTTGACCGATGATGCCGCCGTGTTTGAAAAATCTGGCGGTACTGTGCTGACTGTGCCTGGCAGCGAACAGAACATCAAAATCACCACCCCGGACGATTTGTGGCGTATGGAACAGAGCTTGCTTGAAACGCGTATCGGCCAAGGCTTCGATGTGCACCGTTTCACCGATGGCGATCATGTCATGCTGTGCGGCGTTGCGGTGCCCCATACGCATAAACTGCTGGGCCATTCCGATGCCGATGTGGCGCTGCATGCCGCAACCGATGCGATTTTGGGCGCCTTTGGCGCCGGCGATATCGGCGTGCACTTCCCGCCCACTAATGCCGCCTACAAAGACGCCGCATCGGAAAAGTTTTTGGTTCATGCGATGGAGTTGCTGCGCAAACGCGGCGGGCAGCTGACGCACCTCGACATCACCATCATCTGCGAGCGCCCGAAAGTGGCCCCGCACAGTGCGGCGATGATTGCCTCCATCGCGCGCATGGCCGGTGTGGAGCCGTCACGCATCAGCGTGAAAGCAACAACGACTGAAGGATTGGGGTTCACTGGCCGCCGCGAAGGGATTGCGGCGCAAGCCGTTGCAACGGTGCGCGTGCTGCCGCTTTAGGCGCTTTACGTTTGGTTGTGAATCCAGTTCAAGTACGGCCCATGGCCGTCCGCCATGGGGTAGGCGACGATGCACGGCACCGCGTAGCTGTGGATATCTTTCACTTTTCCGCGAACGTCATCGAACAATGCGGCCTGTGTTTTGGCCACCAAGACCACCTCGGTCGCTTCCTCGATTTTACCTTCCCAGCGATAGACTGACGTCACCGATCCCAAGATATTGACGCAGGCCGCAAGCCGAGACGCTACCAATACGTTTGCAATGCTCCGCGCCTCGTCCATGTTGGCCGCGACCACATAAACCATGACATATTCATGCGCTGCGATATTCATGGAACACCAACTCCCGGCATTTGACGCACATTTTGAACGGCTTAAACTAAATCATAACCTGAAACGACTAGATCGCGTCTTTAACATCACACGACCTGATTCTGAGTGGTGAAAACGATGGCGACGATCTGGCAAGAGTGGACCGATATGGACGGCGGCGTAGACCGGACGGGCAAACCGTCTGCGGCACAGCGCAAGTGGCTTGAACGTGGGCTGACACAGCCCGGCGGCAAGCTGCCGTTGTTCGATGCCGACGGCCGCAAAGTAAATCCGCAAGTGATCCGTAAATGCCTTGATCAAGGCTGGGCCGAACCCTGGTTCGCCAATCAACTGAAACCCGATTGGCTGGTGTGCAAAATTACCTCGGCGGGCCGCACGGCCATCGCCAACGAAGTCTCACAGCACTAAATCATTCTCTGGAAATTAAGCCGTCAGTTCCAGGCTCTCGCCCGGTTTGGCGTATGCGCCGCCTTGCGCAAACACGCGCTCGGCATAGCGTGACGCTGCAAGCAAGAATTCATGCGATGCGGGAATGTGCGTCGGACCGTCGGCTGCGTCGGTGTTGTTGTTTGATTGCGCGTTTGAGCTACGCGCCTGCACGCCCTGCGTACGCGCAAATAAATCTGCGCTATCGGCGGCATCAACTTCCGCAGGGTTTGGGTCGGGCCGTTTCTCAGTGCGGGCCGACTTATCCTGCGCGGCAGCTTTGCGTTCAGCGCGCCGCGCGCTGACTTCGGCTGCAAATTTCTCGGCTGCTGACTCAACCGCGTCGAGCTCCGCACGAAACGCCGTCCCGCCATTTGCTTGGTCTTTTTGTTGACGGTCGTTTGAGCGCGCCCGGTCCGTACCGGGTTGGATCGGCGTCTGGCGTATGTTTGGAATCGGATGCGACGGCGGTGAAACCGCGCCTGAATTCGCAACCGAGTCGATGCTTACGACCATCGCCGCCCCTCGTCCCCCAGCCCCCACAACGCCAGAGTATTAAAAACTCGTAAAGTATTCCCGTAAAAGGTGCAACGCCTATGTCAGGCGTCCGTTTGAGATTAAATCTCAAATACGAGAGAGAAACATCTGTTTTAAAGGAAAAATGGTCGGGACGGCGGGATTTGAACCCACGACCCCTTGACCCCCAGTCAAGTGCGCTACCAGGCTGCGCTACGCCCCGAGACCATAAAGCGATGAAAAAACCGCGACCTCGCGGGCGCGGTGGGGAAGCGGCGGGACTATACCCAACACGGCGGCTGAGGGAAGCAGTTTTTGACCTGTCCTTAGGTTCCCGCCGCAACCGACAAGGCGGCGCG
>JAEUKL010000194.1 GCA_016793005.1 Rhodospirillaceae bacterium
AGTTTTCTGATCCGCCAAGATCAACGTGGTCCCATTGACCGCCGTGCTGCCGATGAAGGCGGTGGGATTGATCTCAGCGCCCGTACCGCGCTGACGGACGACACAGTGCTGCACGCCGTGGGGCGATACTCGGAAAGCAAGTTTATCAACGGCATCGACATTGCCGCGTCCAAAACGCGCATCAGCGATGCCGTGTTATCGCTGCTGCATGATCCGGCAGGATCAACGTCATGGGAAATGAATGCCTACGTGCGCGATCAGGGTTTTCGCGCTGTCTTTTCTGCCGTCAATGCGGCGCGTACAACGGCAACACCTTCGCTTGATCAGTTTGCGGTGCCGGCCACGGCGGTTGGCGGCAATCTGATCGTGCGTCACAACGCATCGACTGCCGTGTCTCTCGATGCCGGTGTCGATGCACGCTTTGTTGAAGGTGCGACCAACGAGAATTTCCAGAACCAAGGTGCGGGCTTTACGCGCGTGCGCAAGGCTGGTGGCGAGCAGGTTTTAACCGGCGCCTTCGCCGAGATGAACTGGCAAGCCACGCCAAATCTGCTGGCGACCATGGGCGGTCGCGTCGATGCGTGGCAGCAAAACGACGGCTTGCGGCGCGAGGCTGTTTTGCAAACAGGCGCTATCGTGCGCGAGGATCATTACGCCGATCAGCACGGCACCGTGGGTACTGTGCGCGGTGGCATGCGCTTCGAGGCAACCGACGACGTGACGTTGAAAGCCGCCGCCTATACCGGCTTTCGTTTGCCGACCTTGAACGAGCTTTATCGACCCTTCCGCGTGGGCAACGATATCACTGAAGCAAATCCAAACTTGATTTTGGAGAAGCTTGAAGGGTTTGATCTAGGCGCGGAGTGGGCTGTGTCGGATCGCGCGAGTTTAAGTGCCACGTATTTTTACAGCGTGCTGAAAAATGCCGTCACCAATATCACGGTGCAGACAACGCCGGGCTTAAATGCCGTTCTGGGTGTGACGGTTCCTGTGGGCGGCGTGCTACGCCAGCGCCAGAACATCGACCGCATCGTGGCAGAGGGCGTGGAAGCCTCGGCCAAACTAAGTGTCTCGAATGATCTGCAACTGTCACTCAGCTACTTGTTCACGTCACCCAACGTGACGCGCAGCCCGCAACAGCCGGTGCTGGTGGGCGCGCGGTTGGCGCAGGTGCCGCGTCACCAGGCGACGATGCAACTGAGGTGGGCCGCTGATGAGCGCCTGACACTGACGACGCAGATGCGTGGCGCGTCACGTCAGTTCGACGATGACCAGAACACGCGCATTCTGCGCGGCTATGTTGTTGCTGATGCAACTGCGGCCTATGCGATCTCGGCAAAAACCGAGATTTATGTCGCACTCGAAAATGCGTTTAACCGCACGATTGAGGCGGGCCGCTCGGCCGATGGCTTGGTCAGTGTCGCGACCCCGCGCACGGCGCGGGTGGGGTTGCGCGCATCGTTCTAAGCCCGTTGATCCGTAAAGGTTAATGCGGCCCGCCCCGAGTCGCGCCAAACGCGCGGCGGCGCTTAAAAAAGGCTTAAGAAAACCCAGGTTTTGCGCGGGTTTCCGGGGGCCTTGCCCTTGGGCCCAAAGGCCGTGATATCTTCGCGCCACGCCAAGAAATGGCGGATTGATACGGTAGCGAACGACCATGGAAAGCATGGACCACGAGCAGGCCATGGCCCTTTTGGGGCTGTCCGGGCCAGTAGAGCCCGATGATATCGAGGCAAAATACGCCGAACGCCGGCGTCACCTCGAACGCCGTTGGGTTACCTCCCACTCTGAAGCTGAAAAACGTGTGCTGGAAGCGCAGATGCGCGAACTCGACGCCGCGCGTGATGCAGCACTGACGCAGGGTGCGATTGCGACCATCCCCGCTGGTGCGCACGTCGACTTCAAAGCCGGTACGGTGATCGCTGACCGCTATGTCATTCGTGGGCGGGTGGGCTTTGGTCCGCGCGGTGCAGTATTCCGGGCGCTGGATCTCACCTGGGGCAAGGACATCGCCCTCAAAATCATTGCGCCGCAGTTGTTGCTGGTGCCGGGCCAATCAAAGCGCGTGATCGATGCGGCTCAGCCGGTGATCGGCTTTGCGCATTCAGGCATCGTCAATGTTTATGCGGCGGCGCGTGCTGGTGGCCACACCTTCATCGTGATGGAAATGATCGACGGGCGTTCGCTGGCCCAGCGTGACGTGCCGCTGGCCTGCGCGCAACCCAAGTCGGCCCCTGAGATCCTGCGCGTGCTGGACCAAGTAGCAACCGCCCTGACGTACGCCGAGAAGAAAATCCATCACCTCAATCTCACGCCGCATAACGTGCTGATCGCGGCGGATCAAACCGTGAAGCT
>JAEUKL010000259.1 GCA_016793005.1 Rhodospirillaceae bacterium
ACCCACGCGCAGTCCCTTGAACGGTGCGTGGCGCGAAGTGGTGCTCAGCGTGCGCGATCTCGGGGCCTGGAGCCGAGCGCTCAACCAACTGTTCGGCTGGGAAGAACTAACCCGCGGCAAAACAGATGCGCGTTTACTGAAATCCTGGGCGCTGCCGGCATCGGTGACAGCGGAGGAACGCATCCTCACCGCACCATCAGACCCCACGCGTTTGATCAGGCTGATGTCATTCAAAGGTGTCGCGCAAACCGAAGCGCGCGCCAACGCGGCACCCTGGGACACGGGTGGAATTTTTTCGTTACTGGTGTACGTGCGTGATGTAGATGAAGCCTACAACACGGCGCAGAAATTGGGTTGGTCCGCCTACAACACCCCCAGCACCATGGATTTCGGCGGCATGGGTTTGCGCAACGTGATTTTGCGCGGGCCCGATGGCGTGAACATCGGGCTTTATACGCAAACAACACCACCGCTCGCGAATTTCCTCTACGATAAAGCGACCGCACCCGTCAGCATTCAGCACATGGTGCGCGATATCGATACGTCCCGGCGCTTTTACAAAGAGATTCTGGCCTGGGTGCCGTGGTTCGACGGCACCACCACTTTAAAGTCCAACAACTTCGGCGTCCCCGCAGAGAAAGTCGGTCAGCCCAAGAAGGTCGTTATCGCAGCGGCGGCAAAGATGGGGCCCAGCGAGAAATGGGCCACCAGCCAGATCGAACTGGTGCAATGGGACGGCATGAACGGCCGTGATGTGGCGGCTGGTTGCGTACCGCCGAACTTGGGCATCATCAGCCTGCGCATGTATGTGCCCGACGTAAAAGCAGCCGAGAAAGCGCTCACATCCGCCGATGTATCGCTGTTCGCCAACGTCACACGCGTGTCACTTGTCGGCGGCCCCGAGGTTGATATTTTCGCCGCCCGCTCGCCCGACGGCGCGGTTATCGAGTTTGTGCAAGAGCTTTAAAATGCTGCGATTGTCTGTTTGCTTATCTGTGTTGCTGGCCAGCGCCTCTGCCTCTGCGCAAAACCCCAGCTGCTTTGCGGCGGGCTTACCGGCACCCCAACGCATTGAGGCCTGCACGACAGCCCTGAACGATGCCGTGCTTCCCGCCGGCACGAAGGCTCTGGCCTTTTTCGCGCGCAGCGAAGCCTTAAGCGAAAACGGCGACAGCGCCCGCGCGTTAGATGACTTGAACGCCGGCCTGGCATTGGCTCCAACCGACACGACTGCTTTGCTGGCGCGATCACGCTTGAAAGAACTGCGCGGCGACATTGCCGGCGCCGAAGCTGATGCAAGTGCCGCGATTGCTGCCGACACCGGCTATGGCGAGGCCTACCTGCGGCGCGCGAGTTTGCGTCTGGCCCAGAACAAAAACGATGCCGCCATTGCCGACTTGGGTGAAGCTCGGCGCTTAAGCCCGCACGACCCGGGCCCATATCGTGTAAGAGGCGAGTTTTTCCTGAAACAGGAGAAGCTCGACGATGCCATTGGCGAGCTCAAGCAGGCCATTGCATTGAACCCGGGCGACTATGAGTCGCAGATGCTGCTGGGGCAGGCCTGGGTGCAAGCAAACAAGGTCAGCGATGGGATTGAAGCGTATTCCGCAGCGCTGCAATTAAAACCCAAAGATCTACGTGCACTGCGCGCACGCGCCACAGCCTATGGGCGATTTGAAAATTTTGCGGCGGCCATGGCCGACTTTGATGCGATTCTTTCACAACGCCCCAATGATGCAGCGGCATTAGAAGCGCGTGGTGTCTCAGCATTGCAAAGCGGCAACCGCAAACAGGCCATCGCCGATTTTTCCATCCTGCTGAAAGCACGCAATGATCGGCCCGACCTGCTCTACTTCCGCGGCACGGCATTGTTGGCCGAGAACCGTGCCGCCGATGCGCTGAAGGACTTCTCGGCGTCACTGGCGCGCGCG
>JAEUKL010000271.1 GCA_016793005.1 Rhodospirillaceae bacterium
AAGCGCATTTATCTCACCGAAGTGCACCGCGCCTATGACGGCGAAACCAAATTTGAATTCGATCTCGCCGGCTGGGATGAAATTCGCCGTGCGCTGTTCAAGAACGATAAACCCGGCGAGCCCGATTTCAGCTTTGTCACGTACGAACGTTGATTATTTCTGCAACGCCGCCACAAAATCGGCCTTGCCTGAATCCAGCACCAGTTTGCGCTCCAGCGACACGTAGTGATAGCGCTGGGCTGTGAACCCGGCATGGATCGCTATGGCAATCGGGTAGGTCTTGCCCGGCTTGATGTCTTTGTGTGGGCGTCCTGCGATTTTCTTGCGCGCGAAAGTGACGGTCCACGTCGTGCCGGTCTTCTTGGCCGTGGCGGTTACAACCGGTTTGGCGTTTTCGCTGCGCTTTTCCAGAATCGTGCCATCGACCACGCTGACGGTGCCGTCGGCTTTCAGGCGGCCTTGCCAGTACTCTAGGTAGTTTCCCGCCTCGCGCAATTTCGCCAGATCCGCCTCGGGTTTGATCTGATCGCCGCCGGCCGAGCCCATGCTGACGCGGGACTCCGGCAGGTACTTGGTGGCTGTAATCGTCGGGCTCGCCGACATGCTGGCCATGTTGCTGTGGCACGCCATCCAACAGCCCGCGCGCGAAGCTTCAGGCACGCTGCCGTCATCCAAAATCACGGCGACTTTGGTTTCAAAGTCTTTGTCCATCTGCGCGTTGGGTTGTGCGCCTTCATCGAACTCGACCTGAATGTAGAAATTCTCGGCGTCGTGCGCTGTTTTGACTTTCGCGACAATCCAGCCGGGCTTGTCGGCGATGGGGCGGGGTTCGATGTAGCCGCCGGCTTTCACCAGATGCTTGCCCATTTCTTTCTCGTCGATGTCGCCATGACAGACCAGGCAGTTCTTGCCTTCGCGGTATTCCTTTTGGCCGCTATGGCCGCGCGGTGTGAACAGGCGCTCCCACGACATGGTGGCGGGCGAAAACAGGGTAATGTTGCGGCCTTCGATCTTGGCCCAGTTCGGCTCGGCTGCCCGAGCATCGAGCGGAACAGCCAGAGTTAAAGACAGAAGTGCAGCGAAGCGACACAGTTGGGCAAACGACACTTGTTGGATCAACGATACATTCATTCTCATATCTTGTAGATTCTCATGGCTATACAGAAATTCGGAACTGTTGCGTTCGGAACAGTAGCGATTGTGCTGCATTGGGCTATTGCCGCGCTAATTGTCATTGCGGTGGCGTCCGGACTCATCACGGCGGGCGCAAAAGAGATTGACCTCAGCCGTGCGACGCTGGTGGTCCATCAATCCTTCGGGCTGATTATCTTTACGCTCGCGGTGGTGCGGATCACGTGGCGGCTCACGCATCCGGCCCCACCGCTGCCGCCAACAACGACATTGCAGCAGCGCTGGGCGGCCACTGTGACGCACGGAAGCCTGTATTTACTGACGTTTTTCATGCCCTTGGCGGGCTACACGGGCTTGGCCGCGCGGGGCCGTGTGATTTCGCTGTTCGGCGTGTTTGAACTGCCGCAGGGCGAATTCCGCGATTTTGATCTGGCGCGCACTGCGCAAGAAGTTCACGTGTCGCTGCAGTATGTTCTCTATGCCCTGGTCGCCGCGCACGTCATCGCCGCACTTTATCACCAATTTGTGATCCGCGACGGTTTGCTGTGGCGCATGTGGTTCAGGAACGGCCCAGCCCAAACATCTTCCCAAGGCTGATCTTGGGCGCGGCTTTCTGCGGGCCATGATCGAGCTTGGCCCAGATCTTTTTTGCGATCTCCAGGTAGGCTTTTGCGTGCGGGCTTGAAGGCTCGGACGCGACAATCGGCGTGCCGCCGTCGGATGTTTCCCGGATTTTCAAATCCAGCGGAATTTCGCCCAAGAAATCCGCCTTTAACTCATCAGCTGTTTTGTGCGCACCGCCGTGCGAGAAAATGTCCTCGCGGTGTCCGCAGTTGGTGCAGATGTGATAGCTCATGTTCTCGATCAGCCCCAGGATCGGCACTTCCACTTTGCGGAACATGTTGAGGCCCTTGCGCGCATCGAGCAGCGCAATGTCCTGCGGCGTCGAGACGATCACCGCGCCCGCCAACGGCACGCGCTGTGACATCGTAAGTTGCGTGTCGCCGGTGCCGGGCGGCATGTCGACGATCATGACGTCCAACTCACCCCAATCCACATCGCGCAGCATTTGTTCCAGGGCGCCCATCACCATGGGGCCGCGCCACACAATCGGGCTGTCTTCCGCGATCATGAAGCCAATGGACATCACCTTCACGCCATGCGCCTCCAGCGGCGTCACGCGCTTGCCGTCCGATTGCGGTTTTAATTTTGATACGCCGAGTAACCGCGGCTGCGAGGGCCCAAAAATATCCGCATCGAAGACGGCGACTTTTTTGCCAAGCTGCGACAGCGCCACAGCCAAGTTGACGGCGGTGGTGGATTTGCCTACGCCACCTTTACCGGACGCGACCGCGACAATGTGTTTCACACCGGGCAATTCGATACGTGCACCAGCACCTTTACCTTGAGGTGCGGCTTGCTTTGCCGGAGCAGCCTCGGCGGTCAGCACGACCGTGGCCGATACCACGCCGCCCAAGGCCGCAATTTGCTTTTCAGTCGCCGCGCGGACTGGCTCCAGCTTGGGGCCGATGGCGGCAGGTACTTCCAGCACCACAGTCACGTGGCCGTCTTTGGTCAGAACGTCTTTCACCCAGTTGCGGTCCACGACGCTTAACCCGCCTGTGCCCGAATCCACCGTTTTCAGCAGGGCTAAAATGTCGTCGTGGCCAGGGGCGGGCATCGTTGAAATCCGTGTGAAGAGACCAATATGAAGCAGACGGCAGCGGGCGGCGGGCTTAAGAAAACACCTGTTCCGTTTGCCGCGCGGGCTGGGGGTGTCCTATAAAGCCCTAACCTGACGCTGCAAGCAGATTCTATGACTTCGCAAGTGCTTCCACTATGTTTTGATGTGTTAATTCTAGGCCGGTTTCCTTCACACTGTGCCCATAAATCAGACTAAGATCACGCGACCATACAAATACAGCGACGGCTTTACGGGGATACAAAGGTTCCAATGGAAAACGACGAAATCGGTTACAAGCAGCAAGGCCCGTGGGGCGGCGGCAGCGGTGGCGGCGGCAATCCCTGGGGCAGCGGCGGTGGCGGCGGAAATTGGGGCGGCCGTGGGTCTGGCGGCGGTGGGGGCGGCACGCCCCCTGATCTGGAAGAACTTATTCGCCGCAGCCAAGAGCGGGTGCGCCGGTTCATTCCGGGCGGCCTTGGGACTGGCCGTGGCTTCCTGCTCATTGCAGCCATCGTGCTGGGACTGTGGGGTGTCAGCGGCTTTTACCGCGTACAGCCCGACGAACAGGGTGTGGAACTGCTGTTCGGCAAGTACGTCAAATCCACAGGTTCAGGCTTGAACTATTGGTTCCCGGCACCCGTGGGTGATGTGGTGAAACCGAAAGTGACGCAAACCAACCAGATTACGGTGGGTTATCGTGGCACGCCCGGTGCCCAGAACAGCCGCGACATCCCGCAAGAAAGTTTGATGCTGACCGGCGATGAAAACATCGTTGATATCAAATTCACCGTGCAATGGCGCATCCGCGATGCCGGCGAATTCCTGTTCAACATGCGTGAGCCGGAATCGACCGTGAAGATCGCCTCGGAAAGTGCGGTGCGTGAAATTGTCGGCCGTACGCCGCTGCAATCCATCCTGACGCGCGAACGTGAGTCGGTGGCGCAAAATTCTCAAGATTTGTTGCAGTCGATCATGGACAGTTACAAGTCGGGCGTGACGATTTTGGATTTGCAAATCCAA
Source organism: Rhodospirillaceae bacterium (assembly GCA_016793005.1). Classification (GTDB taxonomy): domain Bacteria; phylum Pseudomonadota; class Alphaproteobacteria; order Rhodospirillales; family Rhodospirillaceae. Next base: position 3,836 of record JAEUKL010000271.1, read on the forward strand.
GGTGCTGAACCGCCGAAGGAAGTGCGTGATGCGTTCGACGATGTGCAGCGCGCCAACCAGGACCGCGAGCGCCTGATCAACGAAGCCAACGCCTATAGAAATGACATCGTGCCGCGCGCCAAAGGTGAAGCGGCCCGTATGGTCCAGAATGCGACGGCTCAAAAAGAAAAGCTGGTGAAGGAGGCCGAAGGTCAGGCTTCACGCTTCACGGCCTTCTACAATACCTATGCCGCCAACAAGGACATCACGGCTCGCCGTATGTACTTAGAAGCGATGCAGGAAATCTTGGGGAAAGCCGACAAGGTGATCATGGACGAGAAGGGTACGGGGGTTGTGCCGTATCTGCCGCTTCCTGAAATTCAGAAACGTAGCAATCAGGGAGGGCAGTAATATGAACTCGCCCCGGACTGTTCTTTTTGCCATCGTCGGCGTGCTGTTGGTGCTGCTGGCAACCGGCTCGTTCTTCACGGTGCATCAAACCCAAATCGCATTGGTGGTGCAGCTCGGTAATCCGCAGCGCGTGATTACGCAGCCAGGCTTGAGCTTCAAGGTGCCGTTCATCCAGAACGTTGAATACTACGATGCGCGCATTCTTGATCTTGATCCGACAGGCCAGGACATGGTGCTGGTGGACCAGCGGCGTATCAACGTCGACTCATTCGCGCGCTACAAAATCGTCGATCCGTTGAAGTTCTTCCAGACAGTGCGTTCGGAAGCCGGCTTCCGGGATCGCTTCGGCAACATCCTGAATGGTGCGGTGCGTGACCGCATCGGCCGCACGGATTTGAAGAACCTGCTCGATACGGAGCGCGGTGCGATCATGCGCGACATCACCGAAGCCGTGCGCCGCCGCGCGCCCGAGTTCGGCATCGAAGTCATCGAAGTGCGCATTGGCCGGACTGACTTGACGGAACAAGTGCTGCAATCGACCTACAACCGCATGCGGTCTGACCGCGTGGCTGAGGCAGCCCAGGCTCGCGGTCTGGGGCAAGAGTCGAAGTCGCGGATTGAAGCCGAAGCCGACCGTGAGCGCACGATCATCCTGGCCGAGGCCGAGAAGGAAGCGCAGATCATGCTGGGCGCGGGCGAAGCCGAAAGCCGCTCGACGCTGAACAAGGCGCAAGGCAAAGACCCCGAGTTCTATGCCTTCTTCCGCGCCATGGAAGCGTATCGCGCCTCGCTGGGCCCGGGCACAACCATGGTGTTAAGCCCCAACTCAGAGTTCTTTAAGTACTTCGAGCGGTTACCGGCAGGCGCAAAGTAATCGGGGTACGGACCTGCACGGCAGGTTATTACCTGCCCCGATCATAGGCCTACAGTTGTCTTAGGACGTACTTGCAAAGCCCTGGAAAACAGCCATTAATTGGCTCAATTCCAGGGCTTTTGCCGTTCTTGGCCAGCCCGCTTGTGATTATCCGGGAGTTGTTCTCCGTGTTCAAAAAGTTGTGTCTGGCTGGTGTGATGACCGTTGCGGCGGTTGTCGCTGTGCCACCTGCCGCCGTTGTCGAAGCGCGTACGCCGCCTGAATCGTTTGCCGATCTGACGGAAAAGCTCGCACCCGCTGTTGTGAATATTTCCACCACGCAAACCGTGGAACGCAAAGGCAACGAGATGGACGATCTTGATCCGTCCGAGCCCTTGGAAGAATGGTTCAAGGATTTCGAGCGCCGCCAGCAGGATGAAGATGACGACCGCAGCAGCAAGCCGCGCAAGCGCAAGCAAACCTCGCTGGGCTCGGGTTTTATCATCGACAAGACGGGCTATATCGTCACCAACAACCATGTGGTCGAGGATGCCGATAAAATTTCCGTCACGCTGTATGACGACACGGTGCTGGATGCCAAACTTGTGGGCCGCGACGAGAAGGTGGATATCGCGCTGTTGAAGGTGAACACCACCCGTGAACTGACCGCTGTGCCGTGGGGCAATTCCGACAAAACACGCGTAGGCGATTGGGTGCTGGCCATCGGCAACCCGTTTGGCCTCGGCGGCACCGTCACCTCGGGAATTATCTCGGCGCGTGCGCGTGATATTTCGGCCGGGCAGTATGATGACTTCTTCCAGACCGACGCGGCGATCAATCGCGGCAACTCGGGCGGGCCCTTGTTCAACATGGACGGCGAAGTGATCGGCGTGAACACCGCCATCTTCTCGCCCTCGGGGGCCTCGGTGGGGGTGGGCTTTGCCGCCGCCGCCAACCTGGTGAAGCCGGTTCTGAACGACATCAAGCAGCACGGCCGCACGCGCCGTGGCTGGATTGGTGTGCAGATCCAATCCGTCAGCCCGGAAATGGCGGAGAGCATTGGCCTTGATAAAGCGCGCGGTGCGATGATTGCTGAAGTTGCGCCCGACGGTCCGGCTCAGAAAGCGGGTCTGGGCATGGGCGATATCATTCTGTCGTTCGACGGCAAACCGGTCGATAAAATGCGCGCGCTGCCGCGCATTGTCGCTGAAACGCCCATCGACAAAAATGTGGACGTGGTGATCTGGCGTAAGGGCAAGCAGCAGACGGTGAAGGCCAAAGTCGCCGAGCTGAAAGACACTGGTCCCACGGCGGCCGTGGCGTCTGTCAGCGACGATAAAGTGCAGCCCCAGAAAACCGAACTGACGGATCTGGGCCTGACCGTTTCGCCTGTTACGGAAGGATTGCGCAAACGCTACCAACTGGACGACGGCGTGAACGGCCTTGTGGTGCTGGATGTGGATGATGATGGCGATGCGGCCAGTAAGGGTATTCGTCGTGGCGACGTGATCGACGAAATCCAGCAGATCAGCGTGCAAAGTGTCGACGACGCTAAGATGGCGTTAGCGAAAGCCAAGCAAGACAAACGCAAGTCAGTGCTGCTGCGCGTGCTATCGGGCAAGAAGATCGGCTTTGTCGGGATCAAGCTGGCGGGTTAAGTTCGACTCATGAGAGTCGACTTCTATCATCTCCAAACATCACCGCTGGAACGCGCACTCCCGGCGTTGTTGGAGCGCGTGGTCGGTGCGGGCAAGCGGGCGGTGGTGATGGCCGCGTCCGATGACCGCATCGAAGCCTTGAACAATCACCTGTGGGTCTACAATCCCAACTCGTGGCTGGCGCATGGTTCCGAGAAAGACGGCTTTGCGGCAGACCAGCCGATTTATTTGACGGTCAAGGAAGAGAACCCCAACGGCGCATCAATTCTGGTGCTCACCGACGGTATGAGTGCGGCGTTCTTAGGCTCGTTCGAGCGCTGCCTGGACATGTTCGACGGCACCTCAGAGGAAGCGGTGGGCCAGGCCCGTAGCCGCTGGGCCGAGGCCAAGAAGGCCGGTCACGAACTGCACTACTGGCAGCAGACCGAATCAGGGTCCTGGGCCGAAAAAGCCACTTAATAGGCCAAAACCCCGCTTGGTTGCCCTTTGGGGCGGGTTTGTCTATAACGCCGCCCGAATTGACCTGTTAAACCTCCTCTAACCTCATCCGAAAAAGCGAGTTCCTATGGCTGTCCAACGCACCTTCTCGATCATTAAACCCGACGCGACCCGCCGCAATTTGACCGGCAAAATCAATGCCTTGCTGGAAGCGGGCGGCCTGCGCATCGTGGCCCAGAAGCGCATCTGGATGACGAAAGGCCAAGCCGAAGCCTTCTACGGCGTCCACAAAGAACGCCCCTTCTTCGGCAGTCTGGTGGCCTTCATGACCTCGGGCCCCGTCGTGGTGCAGGTTCTGGAAGGCGAAGACGCTGTCGCGAAGAACCGCGAAATCATGGGCGCCACCAACCCGGCCAATGCCGCCGAAGGCACCATCCGCAAGACCTTTGCGGAATCGATTGAAGCCAACTCGGCTCACGGTTCTGACTCGATCGAAAACGCCGCCATCGAAATCGCCTACTTCTTCTCGGGCCTCGAAATCGTAGGCTAATTTTCAGAATGACATCGCTGCCGCAACGTCCGCGCATTGGGTTCCTGGCTTCGCATAACGGAACCAACATGCGGGCGATTGTGGCGGCCTGTAAGCAGGGCCGTCTCAGCGCTGAGCCGGCCCTTCTTATTTCCAACAACAAAGATTGCGGCGCGATTGCCTGGGCCGATCTGCAAAGTCTGCCGTGGCAGCACCTTAGCGCAACCAAAGTCGGTTCTGAGGATGCGCTTGATGCGGCGATGACCGACGCACTAAAAGCCGCGAACGTCGATCTGATTGTCTTGGCAGGCTACATGCGCAAGCTCGGCCCCAAAATCCTTGCGGCATTCCCGAAACGCATTCTCAATGTGCATCCGGCGCTACTTCCAAAATTTGGGGGCCAGGGCATGTACGGCAAGCACGTGCATGAGGCCGTGCTAAAGGCTGGCGACCGCATCAGCGGGGCCACCATCCACATCGTCGATGGCGAGTACGATCACGGTCCCATCGTCATTCAGGGCGAAGTGAAAGTGGACGCGGGCGATACGCCCGATACGTTGGCTGCACGCGTGCAGGCCAAAGAGCAGGAAATGTATCCGCAAGTTCTACAGAAAATTTTCAGCGGCCAGATCGACTTAGACAAACTGTCTTAAGCGCGTAAGTGCATGTCCGCATCGGTGAACGTGACGCCGATGGGTTCGATCACCACGCTTTTGGGTCCGGTCTCTACGCTGCCCGCAATCCACGCATGAACGCCTGTCCTGCGCGCGACCTCGACGGTTTTTGCGGCATCGCCCGCCGCCACATACAGCGCGAAACCTGCGCCCATGTTGAAGGTGCCGTAAGCTTCGGCGTCGGTCATGCGTGCGGCACGCTGCAAGTAGGCCAGCACCGGCGGAACGCTGCCGATGTCGGTGAAGCGGTACGTGAATGAACCGGGGTGACGCATGACTTTGCGCCAGCCATGGCCGGTGATGTTGGCGCAGTAGTGCGGAATGATGCCTGCCGCGAACAGTGCTTCGGTCACGGGTGAATACAACACAGTCGGATCCAACAGTGCATCGCCGTACAGGCGGCCGTCACTCAGTTTTGCCTTGTAGCCTTCGGTGCTGTCGGCGGCGATTTTACGCGCCAGTGAAACGCCATTGGCATGAATGCCGCTGGACGCCAGCATCACAATCGCATCGCCCGCTTGCAGTTTGTCGGCAATGGTCAGGCGTTCGCGCGGGCGCACGACGCCGATGCACGATGCGGCGAGGTCGATGGTGTTGGCATTCACCACGCCGCTCAGGCTGGGGGTTTCGCCGCCGCCCCACGCCACTTGGCATCGGTCACAGGCGGCTTTCCAGCCCTGAACAAGGTCATGCGAGCGTTGCTTGTCGTCGAACCATTCACTGGAACCGGCGGCCCAATAGGCCTGCACGGAAATCGGCGTGGCGCCGACCGTGATGATATCGTTGATCGCCATGGCCAGCGTGTCCTGGGCCAGGGAATCGAAATAAGTTTTGCCGGTGATGGGCCGCATCGCATCGGCGATCAGCACCTTGGTACCCAGGCATTCAGTAATCGAGGCCAGCAGGAAATCGCCCATGTCGACCACATAGGCCGATTCGCCGCGCGAGGCCGCGATTTCCGTAAAGCCGGTGTGCGCCAGATTGCCCACTGTTTCCTTGGCGGCGCGCTGGGCGTCGATCTTCAAGGGGTCGATTTTCGAGTAATCAACCCCGGCGGCAGTGTAATCGACGGACGTGTTGGTCATGCGCTAAAACGCCTCAGAAAGCCCATAATGGTGCAATATCGACCCTGGCCGCAGAGTAGGCTAAACCGTTGCGGTATCGTGGATTCACCGGGAAAATGCCATGGCCGATGGGCGATTGAAAAGCTTGGGCAACATACTGAAACGAGGCCTCAAGGCAAGTAGCCAGGTTCTTGGGGTTTTGGCGGTTTTCTGCGCCATTTTCGGCGATCTGCCCACAGTGTCGGCCCAAACGCCGCAAGCCGCAGCACAGTTGAAATTTGACCCTTTCTGGGTGCGCGGCGTTCCGGTGGACGTGACCGCAGGCAGCGTCACCGAAGCGCGCGACCGCAGCCAGACCGAAGGCCGCGTGGCTGCGTTCCGGCGGCTGGTTGACCGCATGGTCATGCCGGTTGATGCCGGCAAGATTGAAATGCCCTCGACCAATCAGATCATCGAGATGATCTACGAGTTTTCGGTAACGAATGAACGTTCATCCGCTGTCAGGTATTTGGCCGACATGAACGTACGCTTTAACCCGAATGCCGTGCGCGCTTACCTCCGCACACAGAATGTGCCGTTCGCTGAAACCGCCAGCCGCCCGCTGGTGGTGATCCCTGTGCTGCAAGAAGGCGGCGCGACGGTGCTGTGGCAGGACGGCAATGCCTGGAAAGACGCGTGGGTGAAACTGATGCCGCATGACGGCCTCGTGCCCATGGTGATGCCGTTGGGCGATCTGGACGACGTGACGTTGTTGTCGGCTGAACAAGCCATCGCCAAAGACGCAGCGGCCTTGAAGCGCATCGCCGACAAGTACGGCGCGGTTGGCGCCATCGTGGCCGTGGCGAACATGTCGCAGGGCGGCAATGTGACTGTGTCGGTCGCGGATGTGCGCGCGTTGGGCGCACCGTGGGATGGGCGTGCCAGTTCGACTGCTGCCCTTGGTGCGATTGCCTCCCGTGAGGAAGCCTTCACGGCGGCAGCCATAGACGCAGCGCGCGCGGTCGAGGACGGTTGGAAGCAACGCAATATCATGAAGTTTGGCCAGGGCGGCAAAATCACCACGCTGATCCCGGTTACATCGCTGGCGGACTGGTCCAGCATTAAAACGCGCCTGTCGCAAATTCCGGTGGTCGAGCGCGTGGATATGCAGGCCATCAGCCGCGCGCTGGTGCAGGCGGTTATCACTTTCGCCGGCGATGAAGCGCAGTTGCAGTTTGCGCTGAACCAGCGCGAACTGAATTTAGAGAAGGATGGCGATATGTGGCTGCTGCGGGCCCTAACGCGAGAGCCGCAATCGCCGGTTCCACCAACCGCTGCGCCCGCTCCGGGCCAGTAACGGCAGCCGATCCTGCAATGTCTGCCGCCAAACAAATTCCGCTGGATCTGGGGTTCAGGCCGGCGCTGGGGCGCGATGATTTTTTTGTTGCGCCCGGCAACGCTGACGCTGTCGCGTGGATTGACCGGTGGCCCGCGTGGCCACGCCCGGTGTTGGCGTTGTTTGGCCCGGCGGGCTGCGGCAAAAGCCACTTGGCGCAAGTCTTTGCAACGCGCGCGCAAGCCCGCGTGTTGTCCGCGCGCGATTTGAAAACGCCCGATGTGGGCGATCTGGTGAACAGCGCCAAGGCCATTGTGATTGAAGACGGTGATATGGGCGTTGATGAGACAGCCCTATTTCATCTGCACAACGCTGTGACTGAAGCCAAAGGATGGCTGCTGCTGACGGGCCGCGAGGCGCCTGCGCGCTGGGCGGTAACGCTGCCGGACCTGCGCTCACGCTTGGCGGCGGTTACCGCAGCGCGTATTGAAGCACCCGACGATGACATGATGCAGGCGGTGCTGGTCAAGCTGTTTGCCGACCGGCAAATAGCCGTGTCACCCGACGTTGTATCGTACCTTGTGCGTCACATGGACCGCACGTTTGCCACGGCACGGACTTTGGTTGATCTTGCGGACCGTGAGTCTTTGGCCGGGCAGCGCTCGGTGACGGTGCCGTTAGTGAAGGACCT
>JAEUKL010000318.1 GCA_016793005.1 Rhodospirillaceae bacterium
CATAGCCGGTCTCTGGCTCCATATCAGCGCGCCAAACATCGTATTCGCGCACGTAGTACCACACCAAGCCGCCGACGCCCGCCAGCAGCAGAATGACCGAAGCAACACTCCACATCAGCACGCTTGCGGTCGGCGTATTGCCTACCAGCGGTTCATGTGGCCAATTGCTGGTGTACGTAATGTCATCGCCTGGACGGTTGGTGGTTGCGGCCCAAGCCGACCAAAAGAAAAAAGCCGACAAGGCGTGTGCCTCATCGTCGTTCAAGACCGAATGTATCGGAAACGCATACTCCTTACGCAAAGCCAGCATCTCCGCATCGCTGGCCTGAAACAAACGGCGATAATGCTGCTCGACATCTGCGATGGAGTCCGCCCGCGCCGCGCTAAGGGTAACGACGCCAGTCTGGGCATTGTAAGTGTTCGTGCGCATTTCGGTACGCAGCAATGCCTTATGAATCTCGTCTTTTGCTTGATGCTCCGAGGTATCAGCGGCGGCGATCCGCGCCAACAGCCCCACCGCTTCCCGGTGCAGCCAATCAGCACTCCAATCCGGGGCAAGATAGCCGCCGTGGCCCCAGATTGAACCTTGCTGCATACCACCCGTCGATTGCCACACCCCCTGTCCTTGCTGAATGTCAGCCCGCGTATAGACTAACCGTCCGTCGGCAGCCTCAACACGTTCAGGGATGGGCGGGGCTGCATGATATATCTCGACCCCAAAATAGAGCAACGTGCCGAACATAATCGCCATGCTGCTGGCCAGGATCAGCCAGAGCCGCGGAACAGAAAACGTCGAACGATAAGTTGAAGCAGTCATAATTCCCCTCCCCAAAAGTGCGCCTCATCGTGTTTAGCGCCGCAAACTAACCTCTGGCGCGATCTTCGCCTTGATACGCGTCAATAACTGTGCCTTGCCCCGCAGACAGCCGTGACGACTGCCCGGCATGAAACTCCAAAGCCATCATTAGACTGCGAGCGATATGCCGCGCCTTGCCTTGAAGGCGCTCTGCGTCCTCAGGCGCGAAGACCTCAGCCGTGGTCTCAGCCCACAAGGCCAGCCAACGACTGAACATATCGGGCGTAATGTCAGCCGCATGCTTGGTATGCGCGGCCATGGGATTACCCTTGTATGAACCGCTTGTCAGCATGATCGACGACCAGAAGCGCGTAAGTTTCTCAAGGTGCGTTGGCCAATCATCGATGGCCGAATTAAAGAGGCTGCCGATCAGCTCATCACGGCGTACTTTTGCATAAAAGGACTGCACTAAATCGGCGAGCGCGGTTTCTGTAACACTGGGCGCTGCCACATCTGTAAACGGATGCATACCGACCTCGGTGGTGCTGCGGCGAATCGACATTCGTATCACCAATTTATTTATGTATTTAATATACATATTATTTGCTTGCTTAATATGCAAATTAAATACATATTTTAGCCATGCACCGAGGAAAGGCCCGCTATGCGGCTGACGCGCTATACAGATTATTCGCTTCGCGTACTGATTTATCTGGCAACACGCCCTGAGAAATCGTGCGCCATTGCCGATATCGCAGGCGCTTATGGCATTTCGTACAACCACTTAGTGAAAGTGGTGAACGCGCTGGCGCACCATGGCTTTGTGAAAAGTACACGTGGGCGCGGCGGCGGCATAAAGCTTGCTCACGCGCCCGAAAAAATCGGTGTAGGCGATGTCGTACGTAAAACCGAAGACGGCATTGAACTCGCGGATTGCGGTAGCTGCGTGATTGCGCCGGCCTGCGGGCTTACGCCTGTACTCGCCAAGGGCGTGAACGCGATGCTGGCCGTATTCGACGACTATACCATCGCGGATTTCATGAATAAGCGGCGCCAACTGGTCGCCGCTTTTGAAAAGGCGGCATAACTACGAATAAGACCGTCAGCTTGAGTGCCTCACCCGTAACAAACAAAGAGAGGATAGGTTATGAGCACGTTGTTAGAACGCATTGGCGGTGAAACAGCCGTGAATGCTGTGGTAAATTCCTTCTATGACAAAGTCTTTACCGATGAAACCTTAAAGCCGTTCTTCGCCAACACTGATTTCGAAAAGCAGCGCGTTCGGCAAGGCAAATTCCTGATTCAATTCATGGCGGGAAAAATGCCAACGGCCAACGAGTACATGCGCAATGCGCATCGCAAGTACGTTGCGGAAATGGGCTTGAACGACAAGCACTTCGACATCGTGGCTGGACACTTAGTCAATACGCTGAAGGAATTCAACGTACCGCAAGCCTTGATCGACGAGGTTGTTACGGCTGTCGCGTCGTTGCGTGATCACGTTCTGGACCGCCCCGTTAAGAACGCAGCTTAAATTTACAGCATGCAAAGGCAGTGCCCCGGGACTCATCGCACCGGGGCGCCCCTGCCTTCAGACCCTTCCCCTTGAACGCGAAGCGCGACCTGCCGTTCGATTTCATCAAACAGTATCGCCCAGCTGACAGGCTTAGAGACCAAGGCATCGGCCCCTGCCTCAAGGTAGCGCTGGCCATGCTCTACGATCACATCTGCCGTTAGCGCTATAATGGGCACGCGTATGTGCACGTCGCGTTCAGACTCACGGATGCTCCGGATGGCCGACAGACCATCCATGACAGGCATCTGCATATCCATAAGCACAACGTCATACTTATTTTCGCGCACGGCATCTAACGCTTGCTTACCGTTCTCAACGGCCTCAACTGAATGTCCTTGCCTTTGCAGCATGGCCGAAATCAGCATTCGATTAGTTTCATTGTCCTCGGCCAGTAAAATGCGGCACGCCGCTGAAGCGCGCGCAGTGTTAGATCCGAGGCGTGCTTGAGCTTTGAGCTTACCTGCAGATATCTGTTGCACGCCGCTTTCCGCAGCGTGATCCGCTTGCAACGTAACTGAGAAGGCAAAGGTCGACCCCTGCCCGGGCCGCGACGACACCGCCATCTCACCACCCATCAGTTTCACAAGGCGATCACAAATCGCCAAGCCCAATCCGGTGCCGCCAAATTGGCGCGACGTCGAGGCATCGGCTTGAACAAACGGCTTGAACAGTAGCCGCAACTTGTCAGGCTCGATGCCAATCCCCGTGTCGGTGACGCTGATACTGTTACGTAGCGCCTGTTCAGCCGTGATGGTTTGCGTTAACGACACGGTCACACTGCCGTTCGCCGTAAATTTCATCGCGTTGTTCAGCAAATTTGTGATCACCTGGCGTATATGCTTCGCATCGCCGGTCACCGCATCCTGGTACCTCAGCGGCATGGCGAAGCTTAAGTTCAAGCCTTTCTCGGAGGCAATCGGAGCGAACAATTCACGCAAGTCAGCCAGCATGTCCGACAACCGGAACGGCACCGTCTCCAACGTCATCTTGTCCGCATCAAGCTTCGAGAAATCCAGAATATCGTTCAGAATTTCCAGAAGCGCCTTACCCGACCTGATCAACCGACCAATCATCTGCGATTGCTCTTGATCAAGCTTGGTCAGTTTCAGCAAGTCTGCCATGCCCAGCAGCCCGGCCATCGGCGTGCGCAGTTCGTGACTCATCATGGCGAGAAACTGCGATTTAGCGCGGTCTGCTTTTTCCAGCGCTTCGTTTTGAGTTCTGAGGGCCTCAACCGCCCGGATCCGCTCATGCGCAGTCGCGGTGACGACCGCGATGGATGTGAGGAAAGAGATTTCATCTGCCGTGAAGTTGCGCGGCTTCAGGAAAAAAACGCTCAGGCGGCGCTTGCGGCCATCATTGCCCGCCACCGGCACAACAAGCCCACTTTTATAGGGTTTCATTGCATCTTCGGTAAATGTGAAGCGCCGTTCTTGCTCGATGTCAGAAAACCAAAAGGCATCATCGCTTTTGAGTGTAAACTCCAGCACCGACGATGACGGATAAGCGCTGATACGGCGCGTGACACTTGTAATGTCGCTGCCTTGTGCCATGCTCAGCACATTCACGTTGTCCTTTGTTTCATCGAATTCGGCAAAGCTACCAAAGTCAGCTAAAAGACTATTAAAGGCTACACCTATGGCGGCTTTCGATAACTCGGCTAGGCTGGAGAATCTCAGGGCACTTTCACTTAATACCGCGAGCGCGTTACGCTGCTCCATGCGGGAGCGCAAAGCATCAGCGACACGCCGACGCTCCCACGCCACCGACAACGTGTTACCAAGCGACTGCATGAATTCGAGTTCATCCGAAGTAAATTGGTGCGGCTGTCCGAAAAAGACACTGACAAATCGCGTGGTCCTACTGCCCCCTACAATTGGCAGTGTCGCGCCGCTTCTGAAGCCAGCCTTCTCGCCCTCAATGAATGTAAATCGTGTTTCGGTTGCTATATCACTAAACCAGAAGAATTTCTTTTGACGAATGGCATAGTTCAACACCGACGAAGGTAGATACTCCGCGGTACGACGCTCAAACGGCGCAAAATCCAGGGCTTCCGACGAGCTAATCCCTTTCAAAGTGCCTAGCGCTTCATCCACCTCAAGAACGCTGCTGATCTTCGCTCGTAGCGTTGACTGCAAGCAGGTGGCTGCAAGCTTGAATAAATCGGACATCGACGAAGCAGATAAAGCCTCAGTGCTAAACTGCGTCAGAGCCTTTTGCTGCGCTACTTTCTCCTGCAAGCGCTCACTGTCCGTTCGATCCGCATTGTAACTGGCGATCCAGATTACTGCGGTCAGCAGAACCACATTGGCGCAGGCAAATAGCGCCAAGCCCACGCGCCCATCGTACCAGCCCAGCAGTTCGCCCTGTAAGCGCAGCCAGCCGATGATGGGCACGCCCAAGGCAATTCCCAACGTCATACGCCGCATGAACACGCCGCCTGCGGACTGCGAGTTCAGTCGCGCCGCCAGACCCAGATCTGGCCGCAACGCTGCCAAGCCACTAAAGAGCAGCAGGAACCCCACTACTGTGTGGACCGCCACCGTTGCAGCGCGGATTTTCAAGAAAAAGAACGGCGCGCCGTAGATCAGCACCAGCAACAACAGCAACCCCATTACAAGACCGGCCGTCGACAGACACACAAACGTTCTCTCTCGAATGCGCCCAACAGTTCGAAACAGAAGCGCTGCCGCCCCTGCAGCAAGAAACAGCGACGCCGAAATAATCGACATCTGCCCAGGCACGACTGTGCCGCTCTGTCGTGAAGCGTCGTCGATGTAAAAAAACTCGTCGATGCCGAAATTCAAGCCAAGGAGGTACTCAAGCGCCGACAATCCGCCGATCAGCATAACGACGACAGCCGCAGCGGCCCCGACGGACCATAGCCTTTGCGACGCACCGGGATCTGAGAAGCAGAACAGCGTGATACCCGACAGCATGAAGGCGAATGCGGTGTTCACCTTCATCGAGTTCAATCCAGGCAGGACGGTTTTGAATGCGGTAATGTCGAATTGCCAACCGATCAAAACGCTAACGCCCAACGCCACCAGCGCCCAGGCCGTGAATCTGGCGTAGGTTTTGTCGATCATTGCTCGGTCCTCTACGCTTGGCCTTGCGTCGCCTCGTTGGCGCGAAATACGGAAATTCTCGAAACATATCTTGAAAGTGCCGACAGCGTTTGCCTGACAATCACAGGACAGTACGCATTGATTTAAGATACACTTGCCAGAGGTGCTATTCAAAGTGTCTCGGGGATTGGCCCGGTAAAACCCGGCCATGTCAGAACTGTCACAAGTGTCTCTCTGGCCTTGAGCGCGGAACGCTGTAGGGTTGCTCTTCGCCGCAATTCACACTTTAGAAGGTTATTCGATGACGATGTGGCAGGATATTCGCATTCAAAGCCTGTTTGGTATTGAACTGCCGATCCTTCAAGCTCCCATGGCCGGCGCATCGACCCTAGAGATGTGCATTGCCGTGTCAGAAGCCGGGGGATTGGGCGCATTACCTTGCGCGATGCAAACACCAGATCAGGTACGCCGCGCCCTGGGCAGCATCGCTGCGGCGACGCGCAAACCCATAAACTTGAATTTCTTCTGCCACACCCCACCCGTCCCGGACGAAGAACGTGAGGAAAACTGGAAAAAGCGCCTCACCCCTTACTACATTGAACACGGCCTGCACCCGATCGGCACAACCCCCAGTTCAGCCCGCGCCCCATTCGATGACACCTATTGCCGCTTGGTCGAAGAATTCAGGCCGGGCGTTGTCAGCTTCCATTTTGGTCTCCCGCAGAAGGATCTGATGACGCGCGTAAAAGCGACCGGCGCAAAAATTATTGCCTCAGCCACAACCGTTGCTGAGGCGCGCGTTTTGGAAACCCGAGGCTGCGATGCCATCATAGCGCAGGGCTTTGAAGCCGGCGGACATCGCGGTAATTTTATTGGCGATAACATGGCGGGTCAGGTCGGAACCTTTGCGCTGGTGCCGCAAATTGCCGATGCTGTGCGCGTTCCCGTGATCGCAAGCGGTGGCATTGCCGATGCGCGTGGCATCGTCGCCGCATTTGCGCTCGGCGCGGCTGCCGTGCAGATCGGCACGGCGTACCTGTTTTGCCCGGAAGCGAAACTCACGCCGTTTCATCGCCAAGCGTTACGCACGGCCAATGCCGATGACACGATGATCACTAACGTCTTTACGGGGCGCCCCGCCCGCGGCATCGTCAATCGGCTGATGCGAGACGTCGGCCCGCTATCTGAGCACGCCCCCGCGTTCCCGCTGGCCGGCGGCGCACTGATGCCGCTCAGGCAAAAAACTGAACCTGCGAACATTTCGGATTTCAGCAGCATGTGGGCCGGTCAAGCCTCGCGCCTTGGCCGTGAAATGCCCGCGGGCGATCTCACGCGTACGTTGGCTGCCGAAGCTTTGGCAAAACTCAGCACCGAGACAGGGACTGAGGTGCGCGACTCCGAAGCCCCTGTGCAAGCGGGTACACAGTAAACGCACAGTAAAGTGCGCGCGTTTTACCTATGGTTTCTTGTAGATGAAAGCACGAGCCGGCATTTTTTTAATATCGCTGGTATCAACGCTGCGTGCTCCTGAATAATCGAAAGCTGCATTTTGCCGCGAAAATTAGCACTTCCGAGCACTACTGCTGCGCGTATCCGCAGCGCACGAGATTGAAGAGATCAAAAAGTCGGCGCAGCCATTGATTAGCTGAATACTTCGTGTTGTCATGCTGGAAGGACTGTACGGCTGATGTAATTGGGGGGCATGAGTCACCGCATGACAGCCCGCGATTTTTCAGCCGCTTCAAAGCGTGCGCGTAATGGCATCGCTCTTGTGGCTGCAACATTCCTGCTTGTGTCTTGGGCCCTCAGCGCCTGGCAAATTTACAAAGATTACGATAGCCGCCTGCAGCAGCACATGACCGACATCAGTGCGCTGGCCAATACCATGCGCGCGCAAACCGCAGAGCGCTGGCGGATCTATAACCAAGCCCTGTTTGGACTGGCGCAAACCCTTGAGGTTGACCGGCTCAACGATGCGGCATACGCCCCCGAGGTTCACCGCCTGCTTCAGAACCGCCAACGCGCGACGATTGATACGCTGATGTTCTTCATCACGAACGAAGACGGCGTTATCACGCACACTTCATATACCGACAAGCCCGGCCCTATCGACCTGAAAGACCGCCCGAACTTCGAACCGTTGGGCAGTTCTGCGCCGGATACCACGCTGACAATTCCCGCGTTCATCGGCTCTGTCGGCCCGGCGACAGGCAAGGCGATCCTGGCCATGGTCCGACGGCTGCAGCGCAGCGACGGCAGCTTTGCAGGCGGCATATACGTCAATATGCAGTTGAATGATTTTGCCGCCGTGCCACTGACATTGCACTTAGGAGAAGACTCCTCGTTCGGGATCGCCCGCCTCGACGGCACCATCATATTGCGTATTCCAGCGCCGCCAGGACGCACATTCGGCGGCCGCATGAACACCGCTAGCGTTTCAAACACGATGGGAAATGTTCTCAATCCTGCGACCAATCGCTACGAACCGAGCCCGATGACTTACGACGAACTTTTGGCCAACGACGCCGTTACAGTTCTTGAAACGCAGGCCCAATCGGGGAGTCCCTTTAATCCGCCCGGTACGAAACGTTATATGGCCATGCGCCATGTTGAGAACACGGATTTGTATATTTACGTCAGCACGACAAAAACAAATGTACTGGCACCGTGGCGCCGAAACGCACTCCTGACAGTCTTGCAGCAGTTATTGCTTACGCTTGCCGTCGTCGTCGCCGTTGTTTGGACCGCACGCGACCTCAACCGCGCAGCCCAAAGCGACGAGCGTCACATCAACACACTGGGCCGACTGACGAAAATCTCAACCGAGTTCATGGCGCTGCGCGATGAACGCGCTCTTGTCACACAAGCGGGCGATACGATCCGCACTTTAATTCCCGCTCACCTTTCCAGCATTCACTTCATTCCCCCGAACCAGAGCAGAAGCGACAATGCTCATGCCTTCTCATTGTCCGAGAAATATGCACGCTGGCGTGGATACAAGGCACCAGTTGACGGCACGGGCATTTACGGAGTGGTCATACGCTCGAACCAGTCTATGCGATTAAACCAGAGCCAACTTGAAGCGCACCCACATTGGCGCCATTTCGGCAGCGAGCGCGAGCGGCACCTGCCATTGCGCGGATGGATGGCTGCCCCCTTGATCGCGCGCGATGGGCGCAACATCGGGTTCGTACAACTCTCGGACAGGGAACACGGTGATTTTACGGCCGGTGATGAAGCCGTACTGATGCAGTTCGCACAGATGCTATCGATCTGCCTTGAAAATCTGCGCTTGGTGAATGAAAGCCAAGCCTCGGCAGGCCAGGCGCAGGCCGCCGCTGCTCAAGCCCAGGCTGCAGCCGCCGATGCCCGCGCGACCCGCGATCAAATTACGAAGGTCTTCTCGGCCACCTCGGATGCCGTCGCCGTTCTGGACCGCGACTTAAGGTACACATTTGCGAACGATCCCTTTTGCGACATGGCCGGATCACCCCGCGAAGATATCGTAGGGGCCACGATCTATGAGCGCCTTCCACAAGCGCGAAACGTGCATGAAAAGCTGGAGCAGTGCCATAAGACCCGCAAGCGCGTTTTTTTCGAGATTGGATTCACCAATCACCAGGACGAACAGCGCTGGATCGAAGTGCAAGCCTTTCCAATGGACGACAGCGTGGTCGCCAGCATTCGCGACGTCACCGAACGGCGCGCTGCCGATCAAAAATTGATGGTGGCACAGCGCATGGATGCGGTCGGCCGGTTGTCAGGTGGGCTTGCGCACGACTTCAACAATCTTCTCGCGGTCGTGATGGGGAATGCTGAGATTCTGGCTGCAACCCTGAAAGACCAGTCGCAAACACGCATGGCGAATCTGATCCGCACCGCAGCCGCTCGTGGCGGCAATATTGTCAGCCGCTTGCTGGCATTTGCCCGCAGCCGGCCACTCGATCCCAAGCCAACCGAAGTTCTGGAAACCGCCAAAGGCGTTGAAGGCCTCCTCGCCCGCTCGATCCCGACAAATATCAGCTTCATTATTGAACCAACCTCCGACCTGTGGCCTGCCAGCGTCGACGCGGCGCAACTTGAGAATGTCCTGGTCAATCTGGTCTTAAATGCGCGCGATGCCATGCCCGACGGCGGGCTTGTGAAAGTGAAGGCAGAGAATGTGACGGTCGACGCGATCACGGCGGAAGAATTGGATCTGGCGGCCGGCGAATATGTGCGGCTGGATGTGACCGACACTGGAACCGGCATGAGCCCCGATGTCGTCGCACGGGCCTTCGAGCCCTTCTTCACCACCAAGGATGTCGGCAAAGGTTCTGGGTTAGGTTTAAGCATGGTCTACGGCTTTGCGCAGCAATCTGGTGGTGCCGTTTTGATCGACAGCGAAGTCGGCACAGGAACCACGATCAGCCTTTATCTGCCGCGTGCGACCTCTAAGTTGATTACCGGCTACACTGCGACGGCTCTCCCCTACGACCCCACCGGCAGCGAACGAATTTTGCTGGTCGAAGACGACGACATGGTGCGCGATTTCGTAGAAGTCATGCTGCGCGGACTGGGCTACCAGGTTATCGCACACGGCAACGCCGAGGCCGCACTGGCTGCCGTCAAAGCCGGATTTCAGCCGCAGTTATTGTTATCCGACATGATGTTGCGCGGCACAGTCAGCGGTGAGCAACTGGCTAAACAGATTGTCCAACTTAGCCCGTTTACGCGGGTTCTCTTTATGTCGGGGTACGCTGAGAACACCACGTCGCAATCTGCCAAGGTGCAGTCTGCCAAGCCAGGCCTTGTGACCGAGGTATTGCGAAAACCCTTCCGCCGCAATGATCTCGCTGTCAAAATCAGAACTGCACTAACGGCGCAGCCGACGGTGATTGATCAAAAAGCTGCGACGCAAGACGACTCTGCGCCGGGCGGCGCACAAGGGACCGGCGCCCTGAACCAGTCGACCGGCAAGCCATAGACAAGGCCCATGGCCCGTGTTTTTGTGATTGATGACGATCCACTCTTTCGCGAGGGCTTGGAACTCTCGTTGGAAGTGCAAGGCCACACCGTGCGCGGCGCGGATTGCGTTGAAGACGCCATTGCAATGATGAGTGCTGATCAGCCTGATGTTGTCGTCAGCGATATCCTGTCGCCGACCGAGCACGGCATTGCAGTTCTGCGCGACATCAGCCAACGCTGGCCTGATCTTCCCGTCATCGTAATGTCTGGGGGCGGGAAAGTAGACAATGACCTGTCGGCCTGGGCCCGATCACTGGGCGCTGTTATGGGCTTCAATAAGCCGTTCGAAACCAAGGACCTCTCAAAAGCCATCGTAGAGATCGCCTCACGCTCCGGCGGGTCATCAGCCTAGATGCGTGGCCATACTACTTAAATCGCCTTGCACATACACACCGCCGTATCAGGGCACAGCGTGGTAAACTCATTCGTGGTTTTGATGCTTGCGGGTGCACTCGCGCGCGCAACTTTGGCGTAACCACACTTGGCGAAAAAAGTTTCAGCCGTCGTCGTCAGGAGCCACAACTGCGACACCCCGTTGAATTTGGCCAAGCTCTCCAGCACTTTGATGAATTGAAACCCGAAACCCCACCCACGGAAGGCTTCCAGAATGACAACCGAGCGCAACAGGCCCACCGCCCCGTAAACTTCAAAGCCGCCGTATCCTAGTAATCCACCGTCATCGGTGACGAAGCGGAAAAACTCGCGGTTGGGCTGGTCAATATCCTCCGCCGGCAGCCCCGCATCTTGAAGCGTTGTCCGCAGGCCCTCGTAATCCTGCGGCAAGAGCACACTGACATGAAAATCGCGCGTTAAATCAGTCACGTTACAAAACCCAAGCCCGATGCTGGCCGCGCGCTTCCCCTGCGCCTAGCGTAAATCCAGCGCTTGCCTTAGCACACAACCGGCGCCTTCCGCGGGAATAAATCCGCTTCGGATGACTGCGCCCGTGCCCCCTGAAATTCACCGTTTCGACGCCCAATAAACCCAGCTTGCCGGAACCTGCGGTTGGCCGCAATATCAACCTGGAGTGTTCAATGCGTGTCTAGCCAGGGGGAAAGGCCGCGCCACCATGGAACCGTCTGCACTGTTGCGTACCACGAAAGCCAACAGCATCGCGCTGATCGCCTGTGCTAGCCTGGTCGTGTTGGCATCTTGGCTGCTCGCGGGCCTGCAACTCTACGCAGACTACAACAACCGTATTGCCGAGGGGAAAACCAACATCTCGAATCTGGCCGATGCGTTGCGCGAA